>NZ_JARWRU010000522.1 GCF_029867845.1 Nocardia farcinica
CGCCGGAGAAGGCCGCCGAGATCTGCGATGTGCCGGTGGCCGACCTGCGCGCGGCGGCCCGGCTGCTCGGCACCGCCCGGCGGCTGCTGTCGACGGTGTTGCAGGGCTTCTACCAGTCCCATCAGGCCACCGCGGCGGCGGTCCAGGTCAACAACGTGCACCTGCTGCGCGGCATGCTCGGCCGGCCCGGCTGCGGAATCCTGCAGATGAACGGTCAGCCCACCGCCCAGAACACCCGCGAGTGCGGCGCAGACGGCGACCTGCCCGGCTTCCGCAACTGGGCGAACGACGCGCACGTGCGCGAACTGGCCGAGGTGTGGCACATCGACCCGATGCGCATCCCGCACTACAGCGCCCCCACCCATCTCATGCAGATGATGCGCTACGTGGAGGACGGATCGATCCGCTTGCTGTATGTCAGCGGCACCAATCCGGCGGTGTCGCTGCCGGAACTGGCACGGGTGCGCGGCATCCTCGGCCAGGACCGCCTGTTCCTGGTCGTGCAGGACATCTTCCTGTCCGAGACCGCGCAGCTGGCCGACGTGGTGCTGCCCGCCGCCACCTGGGGCGAGAAGACGGGGACGTTCACCAATGCCGACCGCACCGTGCATCTGTCGGAACGGGCGGTCGACCCGCCCGGGCAAGCCCGCCCCGACCTGGACATCTTCCTCGACTACGCCCGTCGGCTCGACCTGACCGACAAGGACGGCGCGCCACTGGTGAAGTGGCGCACCCCCGAAGAAGCGTTCCAGGCGTGGCAGCGGTGCTCGGCCGGGCGACCGTGCGACTACACCGGTCTGTCCTATGACATGCTGCGCGAACGTGGCGGCATCCAGTGGCCGTGCACCGCCGAACACCCCGACGGCACTGAACGCCTCTACGCCGACGGCGCCTTCTTCGCCGACCCGGACTACTGCGAGAGCTACGGCAGGGACCTGATCACCGGCGCGCCGCTGGAGCCGACCGAGTATCGCGCGATGAACCCGGCGGGCAAGGCGATCATCAAAGCGGCCGAATATCTGCCGCCGCACGAGACCGTCTCCGACGACTACCCGCTGCACCTGGTGACCGGCCGCACCCTCTACCACTTCCACACCCGCACCAAGACCGGACGGGCGCCGCAGTTGCAGGCCGCCGCACCACAGGTGTGGGTGGAGATGTCCGACGAGGACGCCCGGCGCCACGACTTCGACGAGGGCGACCTGCTGTGCGTCACCACACCGCGCGGCTCGGTCACCGCCCGGCTGCGGGTCAGCGGCATCCGTCCCGGTGTGCTGTTCCTGCCGTTCCACTACGGCTACTGGGACACCCCCGCCGGGCACGAGCCGGACGGGCACGGTCGGGCGGCCAACGAA
>NZ_JARWRU010000523.1 GCF_029867845.1 Nocardia farcinica
GGCGAGACCATCGCCTGCCCGACCGGCAACCTGGGGTCGCAGTTCTGGACCGCCATCGGCATCACGGTCTTCTTCGCCGTCGTCACGGTCTCGCTGGAGGCCGTGCTCGGCCTGATCATGGCCGTGGTCATGAGCAAGAGCTTCACCGGACGGGCGCTGCTGCGCGCGGCGGTGCTCATCCCGTGGGCCATCCCCACCGCCGTCACGGCGCGGCTGTGGGAGTTCATGTTCCAGTACGACGGCGTGGTGAACCGGGTGCTCGGCACCCACATCCTGTGGACCTCCGACCCGTGGGCGGCCCGGTTCGCGGTGATCGTGGCCGATGTGTGGAAGACGACGCCGTTCATGGCGTTGCTCATCCTGGCGGGTCTGCAGGTGATCCCGAACGACGTGTACGAGGCCGCCAAGGTCGACGGCGCCACCGCATGGCAGCGGTTCACCCAGATCACCCTGCCGCTGCTCAAGCCCGCGCTGATGGTGGCGATCCTGTTCCGCACCATGGACGCGCTGCGCATGTACGACCTGCCCGCCATCCTGACGCTGAACAACCCGGACACCAGGACGCTGTCGATCCTGGTGGTCGACCAGGTCCGGCAGGGCCCCAACAGCGCGGCGGCCCTGTCGACCATCACGTTCCTGCTGATATTCGCCGTGGCGTTCGTGATGGTGAAGTTCCTGGGCGCCAACGCGGTGCGGACCCAGGAAGCTCAGCGAGAGGCGCACTGACATGGCCACCACGACCGCCGCCGCCCCCGAGGCGGGGAAGAAGAAGCCGAACGTCGACCCGGTGCCGTGGACCAAGCGGATCGCGGGCCTGCGGATCTACCTCGGCGCGCTGATCGTGCTGTTGTGGGGTCTCGGCCCGTTCTACTGGATGGCGGTCACCGCCTTCCGCGACCCGGCCTACACCTTCGACAACACCCCGTGGCCGACGCACGTCACGCTGGAGAACTTCCGCAACGCCTTCGACACCAGCCGGGGCAACGACTTCGGCCGGGCGATGCTCAACAGCGTGATCATCGGCTCGATCACCACGGTGATCGCGCTGGTGATCGGCGTGTTCGCCGCCTACGCGCTGGCGCGGCTGGTGTTCAAGGGCAAGTACATCGTGGCCGGGCTGATCCTCAGCGCCTCGATGTTCCCGGTCGTCGTGCTGGTGACCCCGCTGTTCCAGCTGTTCACCAGCCTCGGCTGGATCGGCCAGTACCAGGCGATGATCATCCCGAACATCTCCTTCGTGCTGCCGATGACGGTCTACATCCTCGCCTCGTTCTTCACCGAGCTGCCCTGGGAGCTGGAGGAGGCCGCGCGCATCGACGGCGCGACCAAGGGGCAGGCCTTCCGGCTGGTGATGCTGCCGCTGGCCGCGCCCGCGGTGTTCACCACCGCCATCCTGGCGTTCATCGCCGCGGTCAACGAGTACCTGCTCGCCCGGTTGCTCTCCGGTGACAAGACCGAGCCGGTCACCGTCGCCATCGCCCGCTTCTCCGGCAACGACCCGCTGGTGCAGCCGTACGCGGCGATCATGGCGGCGGGCACCTTGGTGACGATTCCGCTGGTCATCATGGTGCTGCTGTTCCAGCGCCGGATCATCTCCGGCCTGACCGCGGGCGGCGTCAAGAGCTGATCCGCCACGAGAGCCCCCGGCAACTGCGATAGCTGTGCTGTTGCCGCCCGGCCGAACGTGTCGAGCCACCCTGTAAAGTGCAGGGTGGCTCGATCGTTTTCGTGAGGGACCGACGCTCCGAAGGGAGAAACTCGTGGGCGCGTTCGGCAGGCGAGGGGGGCAGCGCGAGGCCGGAGGCGAGACCGACAGACCGCCGCACGCCACGCTCGCGGGCTGGCGTCAGTCCCAGCGGGACCAGGCCGATCGGGAGGGCGATCCGGCGGCGCGCTCCGAAGACGGGGAGCCCGCGCCCGGCGACAGACGCACGGGCGGCCTGCGCCGGCTGGCGCTGGCGCTGTTCGTCATCTTCGTCGGCGTCCCCGCCCTGCTGTTCGCGCTGGTGTACTGGCGCTCGGAGATCCCCGACCCGTCCGCGGTGCGGACCAATCAGATCGCCACCATCACCGCCTCCGACGGCACCACCGTCATCGCGACCATCGTCCCGCCGGAGGGCAACCGGACCCCGGTGCCGCTGAGCGAGGTCCCCCAGCACGTGCGCGACGCCGTGCTCTCCGCCGAGGATCGCGGCTTCTACTCCAATCCCGGTTTCTCCACCTCCGGCTTCCTGCGCGCGGCCCGCGACAACCTGCTCGGCCGGGAGGACGCGGGCGGCGGCTCCACCATCACCCAGCAGTACGTGAAGAACGCGTTCGTCGGCTCCGAGCGCACGGTCAGCCGCAAGATGCGCGAGCTGGTCATCGCCACCAAGATGGCCAGGCAGTGGACCAAGGACGAGATCCTCGCCGCCTACCTCAACACCATCTACTACGGGCGCGGCGCCTACGGCATCGCCGCCGCCTCGCGCGCCTACTTCGGCAAGCCGCCCGCCGAGCTGACCCTGGCCGAGGGCGCTGTTCTGGCCGCGGTGATCCGCACCCCGTCGATCCTCGACCCGGAAACCCACCTCGACGAGCTGAAGGCGCGCTGGCAGTACGTCGTCGACGGCATGGTGACCATGGGGGTGCTCGCCCCCGGAGACCGGGACGCGGTGCGCTTCCCCGAGATCGCGCCGCTGGCCGACGTGCCGGAGGACAGCGCCGCCCGTGGCCCGGAGGGACTGATCCGCACCCAGGTGCTGAAGGAACTGCGCGAGTACGGGATCAGCGATCTCGAGATCGACACCGGCGCGCTGCAGATCACCACCACCATCGACGTGCGGGCCCAGCAGGCGGCCATGGCGGCGGTGCGCTCGCGGCTGAGCGGGCAGCCGCCGGAACTGCGCGCCGCGGTGGTCTCCGTCGACCCGCGCTGGGGCTCGGTGCGGGCCTACTACGGCGGCGAGGACGGCACCGGTTACGACTTCGCGCAGGCGCCGTTGCAGACCGGCTCGTCGTTCAAGGTGTTCGCCGCGATCGCCGCCCAGCAGCAGAGCATCCCGCTGACCAAGGTGATCGACTCCGCGCCGGTCACCGACCACGGTGTGACCATCACCAATGTCGACAACGAGAGCTGCGGGCAGTGCTCGATCGCCGAGGCGCTCAAACGCTCGCTCAACACCAGCTTCTACCGGCTCACCCTGTCGATGATGAACGGCGCGCAGGCCATCGCCGACGCCGCGCACCAGGCGGGCATTCCCGAGCGCATCCCCGGCCTCGAGCACGAGACGCTGACCGAGTTCGGCGGCCCGCCCTACAACGGGATCGTGCTCGGCCAGTACCAGGTCCGCCCGATCGACATGGCTTCGGCCTATGCCACCATCGCCGCCTCCGGGATGTACCACAAGCCGTACTTCGTGCAGCGGGTGGTGACCGGCGACGGCCGGGTGCTGCTGGACCGCGCGGGCCCGGACGGGCCGATCGGTGAGAAGCTGCCAGAGCCGGAACAGCGCATCGACCCCGAGATCGCGAACAAGACGGTGCAGGCGATGCTGCCGATCCCCGCCTACTCCAACGGCAACGCGCTGGCGGGCGGTCGGCCCGCGGGCGCCAAGACCGGCACCACCCAGCTCGGCGACACCGGGGAGAACAAGGACGCCTGGATGGTCGGCTTCACCCCGCAGCTGTCGACCGCGGTGTGGGTGGGCACCGAGCAGTCGCTGCCGCTGCGCACCGCCGGCGGGGCCCGCATCTACGGTTCCGGCCTGCCCGCGCAGATCTGGAAGGCGACCATGGACGGCGGGCTGGAGGGCGAGCCGATCGAGCAGTTCCCGCAACCGGAGCCGTCCTGGGACGGCCAGATCATCGCTCCGCAGGGCAACGGCAACGGCGGCGGCGCGCGCGACAACGGCAATCCGTACGACATCCTCAACCCGCCGCAGACCCAGCAGCCGCAGGGGCCGGTCATCGTCTTCCCGACCG
>NZ_JARWRU010000524.1 GCF_029867845.1 Nocardia farcinica
TCGCTGATGGAGTCGAGGGTGGCGCGCAGTCGCGTCGAGGTGACGCTGTTGATCTGGTCGAAGTGGTCGATGAGCAGTTGGCATCCTTCGGCTATCTCGCCGCCGAGGATGTGGTTCTCCGCCAGTTTGATTCGCCAGCCGGCATTCTCACGGGGCCAGGCGACGGTGCCGACAACGGCGGCCTGCAAGTGCTCTTTTGCCTTCCGATGGTTGCCGATTCGCATGTAGGCCCAGCCCGTGACACCGGCAAGCGCAGCTTCGGGGAGATAGACCCACCCCGGGTCGATACCGCGACTAGATTCGTAGGCTCGGTGTGCTCGCTTGACTGCGTCTTCCGTGGAGCCACTGTCATGGGTTGTGCTGTGGGCGGCGGCTTCGGATATCGCAGCGAGCGCCCGAAGCCGAGGTCCGCCCCGACGGCGGGCGGCCGTCGAGGCGGCCTCGGCAAGGTTGACGCTCTCGCGTGGACGTGCGTCTTCTGGGAGTTCGGTTGGGGAGAAGCTGCCACCGTAATTGATCAGGCTCGCGTTGAGCAGGGCGTGCGCTGCGGCGACGTCGTCGCCACCGGCTGTAGCGGTTTGGACTGCTTCCGCGTAGTAGCGGCGTGCCTGTGTGGGGCGTCCGGCGTCGAAGTGGACCCATCCGGCCGCGGTCATCATTTCGGCGGTTGCGCTGGCGAGGGCTTGGCCCACACTGTCGGTGTATGCGCCATTGCCGAGGAGATGGCGCGCGTAGTGGACGCCGTTGACGGCCACGCGGCAGAGCCTGTCTCCGCCGACAAGCAGATCCAGTTCGTGAATCTGGTTGGTACTGGCGACGATATCGGCGACCTCGCTCGCACCTATCCGGATACTTCCTGCTGACGGCGCGGCGGCGTGCGGGGTTTGTGTTCCGCTCGGGGCGGCGACCCCTGCGCCGACTGCGCCTGCTCTCAGGAAGTTGCGACGATCCATGTCCGCCTCCTCGTCCGAGTCCACCACCAGTATGGCAAGCGGAACCCGCAGTGCGCGTGCCGCTCGGCGGAGCATCCTCACATCATGAACGCAGGGGGCGTTGTTCTCGAGCTGGGAGACGACCGGCTGGGTATAGCCCATGAGGGTGGCGAGTTCGCGCTGGGTCATGCCATAGGACTTGCGTATCCGCCGGATGACCTCACCCGTGCTCATAGCTGTCACTGATTCCCCCGGTTCTGTTGTCGCGGAAGCGCATTGGCGCTGATCGGACACACATCATGAAGGCACACCCCCGCCTGTCCGGCAGGATATACGGATCGCTTATATCCCGATAAGGGTTCGCGAATTCACCGTCGAAGCGATCACTCCGCCGCTCGTATGGTTGCTGCGCCGCTCGGCACCGGGATAGGTCGTCTTGCCCCCTTCACACAGCCCACCGGCTCCCCCGCAGGGGTGGGGAGCCGGTTGACGAAAGTCCCGGAGCTCGGCGGCAACCACCACCAGAGCCATGTCTGCGGCTGTCGGCTCGGCCGTGCAGGAGGACCTATGGATATCTGCTGAACCCGGCGGTCGGCCGATCACGCGCCGACCGGAAGCGAGCGCCGGGGATCAGCCGGTTTGCTCCGCCTGCTCGTTCATCTGCTGGCTGTTGCTCTCGTCGACGTTCTGAAGCTGACCGATCGCGGCAAGATATGCGTCGCGCATCGTGGTGACGATCTCGATGTGCAGCTTGATGCGCGATATCGCGTTGTCATCGGGGTCGTGGGTAGCTCCGCCGACCGCCTTCTGCTGGAACTTCTGCTGTAGTTGCTGAGCGGATGGGAGGCCGCCGTAGCCGGATAGGAACTCGAGGT
>NZ_JARWRU010000525.1 GCF_029867845.1 Nocardia farcinica
ACCCCGGCCCGGCCGGTGCGCCGATCTCCGCCTCCCCGCTGCTGGCGCACGTCCGCGCCGCCGTCGCCGAACTGCGCGCCCTGGCAGCAGCGGTCGAGGTCGGGGCGCGGTGAGGCAGGCGCCGCCGCGCGGCCACCCCGCCGGTGATTCCGGCTCTCCGCTCCGTCGCGCGCGACGGGGGACCGGATCGGATACGGCGCAACGGAAATCGGCTGCGATCTACCCCCATGAACACTGCCGTGACCTGGCGGTTCGTGATCCCGCGTCGCGGGGTGCCCATAGCTTCGGGGGCGGCGAGTGGCAGGATCGAGGCTCGTGAACGCCCAAGTGGAGACGGTCGTCGATCTCGACGCGATTGCCCATAACGTCCGCGTGCTGCGCGACCACGCCGGTGCCGCGGCACTGATGGCCGTGGTCAAGGCGGACGCCTACAACCACGGCGCGGTGCAGGTCGCGCGAGCGGCACTGGCGGCGGGGGCACGCGAACTGGGGGTGACGACCATCCCTGAGGCGCTGCGGCTGCGCGAGGCGGGGATCGGCGCGCCCATCCTGAGCTGGCTGCACACCGAGGACACCGACTACGCCGCCGGCGTGGCGGCCGAGGTCGAGATCGGCGTGTCCAGCACGGCGCAACTGCTGGCGGTCGCGGCGTCGGCCCGCACGCTCGGCCGCACGGCCGTCGTCACCCTCAAGGTCGACACCGGTCTGAACCGCAACGGCATCGCCGAGGACGAGCTGCCGACCGCCCTGGCGACGCTGAGCGACCTGGTGGCGGAGCGGACGGTCCGGCTGCGCGGCATGTTCTCCCACCTCGCGCACGCCGACGAACCCAAGCACGCCTTCCTCGACGAGCAGCGCGAGCGTTTCGTCGCGGCCGTCGCGACCGCCTCGGCGCGCGGGCTGCGTCCCGAGGTGGCGCACCTGGCCAATTCGGCGGCCACCATGACCAGGCCCGACCTGCACTTCGACATGGTGCGCCCCGGCATCGCCCTCTACGGCCTGAGCCCGGTGCCCGAACTCGGCGACTTCGGCCTGCGCCCGGCCATGACCTTCCAGGCCTCGGTCGCGCTGGTCAAGCGGGTCGCCGCCGGAGAGGGCGTCTCCTACGGACACCAGTGGACCGCTCCGCACGAGACCACCGTCGCCCTGGTGCCCGCGGGCTACGCCGACGGCGTGTTCCGGCCCTTGAGCGGACACTTCGACGTGTGGGTAGGCGGTGCGCGGCACCCCGCCGTCGGCCGGGTGTGCATGGACCAGTTCGTGGTCGATCTCGGCGCCAACGAGTCGGGCGTGACCGCGGGCGACACCGCGGTGCTGTTCGGCGCTGGACCCGGCGTGCCGACCGCCCAGGAATGGGCCGACCGGCTGGGCACCATCCACTACGAGGTGGTCTGCTCCCCGCGTGGCCGGGTGGGTCGACGTCACATCGGGGCCGGAGCGTGACGTGCCCGGCGATCTGTTGCCGACCGGTGCGCGGCTGTGCTGGACTCGGAACAGTCTGCTGAGGGGAAGCATCCGATGAGGTCACGACGTTCCGCGGTCGGCCGAGGAGGACTGGCCGCCGCCGTGATGGTCGGCGCGCTCGCCGGGGTGCACGCGCTGCGCAAGGCGGGCAGGCGGGTATTGCACACCGGCAGGCCCGACGAGTACCGCGACGAGGACTTCGCGCTCTTCGACCGCGACCCCGCGAGCACGGTGCGCACCCGTGACGGCGTCCGGCTGGCGGTGCGCACCCTCGGCGACGAGAACGCCGTGGTCACGGTGGTTTTCGTGCACGGCTTCTGCAACAGCATGGAGTCCTTCCACTTCCAGCGTCGTGATCTGCCCGGCCGTTGGGGGCCGGGGGTGCGGCTGGTCTTCTTCGACCAGCGCGGGCACGGCCGGTCCGGTACACCGCCCGAGGGCAGCTGCACCATCGGCAGGCTGGGCCGCGACCTCGGCGCGGTGGTGGAGAAGGTCGCCCCCACCGGACCGGTGGTGCTGGTCGGCCACTCGCTGGGCGGCATGACGGTGCTGGCCGCGGCCTCGCGCTTGCCCGAGCTGTTCGCGAACCGGGTGACGGCGGTCGCGTTGATCTCCACCACGGCGGCGGAGGTGACCTCGATGGGAGTCACCCAGCTGCTGCGCAATCCGGCCGTCGACGGCTTCCGGTTGCTCACCCATCTCGCGCCCCCCCCGGGGCCGGGCGGGCGCCCCCCCCCCCGGCCCCGCCACACCCCCCGGCGGCCCCTGGCCGCCGTACCCGGGCAGGGGAA
>NZ_JARWRU010000526.1 GCF_029867845.1 Nocardia farcinica
GGCCTGCCTGGCGGCGGCGCGGCGGGGCGTGGCCTCCCCGCGCGCCCCCCCGCTGAGGGCGGGCGCCTCGGGGGCGGGGTGGCGGGCGGTGGATGCGGGCGGGGGTGCGCGCGCGCCCCCACTACCGGAGGAGCTGCCTGCTCCGGACACCGCGGGCGCGGCCGGGGTGCCGCACTGCGCCGCATGCGACGGCAGCGGCCCGGTGCCGATCGCGCTGCGAGCGCCGAGCGGCCCCGGCACGGGAGCCCGAACCGGTAGCCGCCGGGTCGCGACCGACGACGACGGGGCAACGCCGACCGGTGACCGCCTGATCGCGGGCGTTGCGGTAGCGCCCGGCGCTCGGTCGGGGGACCGGTCGTGACGCCGCCGCGGGACGCGACGGTCTACCTGGTGGGCGGCGCACCGGCGCTCGGCTTCGCGGTGGCGCGTGAGTTCGTCCGGGCGGGCACCCAGCGCATCGGGCTGATCGGCTCCGATCCCGGCGCGGGTGCGCGCTCGGCAGAGCGGATCCGCGCGAGTGCGCTCGGGGTGTGGTCGCTGGCGGCGGACGCAGCCCCGGGCGACGCGGCCGGGCTATCGAGGGCGCTCACCGAGCTGACCGCGGCACTGGGGCCGCCGGACATCGCGGTCCTGCTCCCCGGCGACGAATTCGCCACCTCAGGCACGCTCGCCACCATACTGCTTCTCGCGATGCGGGACGCGGGCGGCGGCACGATCGTCGCGGTCGCCGCAGGCGCTGCCGCAGCGGCGCTCGCCGTCGTCCGGACGCTCGCGCCCACCGCGCGGCCCTGCGGCATCGAGGTGCATGCCGTCGGCGCCGCGCTCCACACCCCGGCAGCAGATCAGGAAATCGCCGAAGCCGTGCTGGCAGCAACCGGCGGCGAACCACCGCACCACCCCGTACCGAACGACCGAGAGCGAACCGCACCATGACACTCACGCAATCCTTCTGGCCCGCCACCCGCAGCTCGGGTGTCAGGGACATCTCCGTCGGAGATCTGCTCCGCGCTGCTGCCGCCGCCGTCCCGGACCGGGTGGCTCTGGTCGACGGCGACCCGGACCCCGCCGCGCGCACCGAATGGACCTACGCCGAATTGCTCGCCGAGGTCGAGCGGACGGCCCGCGCGCTGACGGCGCACTTCGCACCGGGCGAACGCATCGCGATCTGGGCGCCGAACAGCGCCCGCTGGGTCGTGCTGCAGCAGGCGGTCGCGATGGCAGGGCTGGTCCTGGTCGGCGTGAACCCGGCCTACCGCGCGAGCGAACTCGCCTACATCCTGCGCCAGTCGCGCACGGTCGGGCTGTTCCACGCCGAGGAGTACCGCGGCGCGGATCTGACCGCGATCCTGGCCGAGATCCGGCTGTCGTTGCCCGAGCTGCGCACGGTGGTCCCGTTCGGTGCCGTCGCCGACTTCGTCGCGGAGGCCACCCCCGGCCCGCTGCCCGAGGTGGCGCCGACCGCACCGGTGCAGATCCAGTACACCTCGGGCACGACCGGTTTCCCGAAGGGTGCGGTGCTGCACCACAAGGGGATCGTGAACGAGGCGACCTTCGTGTTCGAGCGCGCCGGCGCCGGCGAGCGGGTGGTCTGCGTCAACGCCATGCCGCTTTACCACATCGGTGGCGGCGCGGTGACCGAGCTCGGCACCATCACCGCCAACGGAACCTACGTCGTGCTGCCCGGTTTCGACGCCGGGCTGATGCTGGAGATGATCGAGCGCTACCGCGGCACCCACTCGCTCATGGTGCCGACCATGCTGATCGCGCTGCTCGACCACCCCGAGCGCCGCTCGCGTGACTTGTCGAGCCTGGTGACGGTGCTCTCCGGGGCGGCGACCGTGCCGCAGGCCCTGGTCGAGCAGGTCGTGACCGAACTGGACTGCCAGTTCACCATCCTGTTCGGGCAGAGCGAGATGCACGGCGTGATCAGCCAGACCCGGGTCACCGACGACCCCGCCGACCAGGCGGTCACGGTCGGGCAGCCGCTGCCTGAGCTGGAGGTCAAGATCATCGACGTGGTCAGCGGCGAGGTGGTGGCGATCGGGGCGGAGGGCGAGATCTGCTGTCGCGGCTACCAGAACATGCTGGAGTACTCCGACCTACCCGAGGAGACCGCGGCGACCATCGACGCCGACGGCTGGCTGCACATGGGCGATCTGGGGGTCATGGACGAGCGCGGATTCCTGCGGATCACCGGCCGGTTGAAGGACACCATCATCCGTGGCGGGCTCAATATCTCCCCCCGGGAGATCGAGGAGCTGCTCTTCGGGCACCCTCAGATCGCAGAGGCGGTGGTGGTCGGCGTGCCCGACCCGGAATGGGGCGAACAGGTCGGCGCCGTCATCCGGCTCCGTGTCCCGGGCACCGCCCCGGACCCCGTGGCGCTCAAGACGTGGTGCCGCGAGCGGATCTCGGCGCACAAATCGCCCGCGCGCTGGTTCGTCGTCGACGACTTCCCGATGACGCCGTCGGGCAAGATCCAGAAGTTCCGGCTGCGGGAGGAGATCACCACAGGGCGGCTCGCCGAGCTCGATGCGGCAGGGGATCGGACACCGGATTCGCCGGGCGACCTGGCGGGCACGACACCGGTGTGACTGTCTGCGGGGAACCTCACGTGTCTGGAGGCGAGCGCGATCCGGGCCCTGGGACGCCGTGCTGCTCGGCTGCCGCGGATCAGGTCGGGACCCCGGGGCTATGCGACTCGGCACGTCGGGAGCATCTCGGGCGCTCCCGACCGGGGAGAGGGCTACTTTCCCTCGGCTTCGCGGGACACCTCGGCCCATGCCGCCCACTCGTCGAGGCGTTGCTGGTAGTTGTGCGAGGCGATCACCAGGGGTCTGTTCCCCGAAGAATGCGCGCAGTGGTGCCTTCTCGGCGTCGACGATCTTCAGGATCGCGGAACCGAATCCGGTCGGCTTGGGGCTGACGGTGCCGGCTCGCGCAGCGGCCATGCCCTCGTGCACGGGGGCGTACTGCGGCTGGGCTTCTGCGAAGACGGCGGACGCACCGCTCCAGTCGGTGTCGAAGCCGCCCGGCTCGACCAGGGTGACCTTGATCCCGAACCCCGCGACCTCTTGGGCCAGGGACTCGCTCGGCCCTTCGAGCGCCCACTTCGAGGCGTGGTAGCCGCCCAACGATGGGAATGCCGCGATACCGCCGATCGTGGAGATCTGGATGATGTGGCCCGAGGACTGCTCACGCAGGACCGGCAGGACGGCCCCGGTGACGTGGAAGACGCCGAACAAGTTGGTCTCGAGCTGGTCGCGCAGCTCCTGCTCGGTGATCTCCTCCACAGTGCCGAACAGTCCGTAGCCCGCGTTGTTGCGTGCCACCGCCCGCGCCGCGGCCGCGAGCCGGTGCTGCCGGATCAGCCGGAGCTGTTCGACGGCCTGCGCTCGGGCCCGCAGGCGGTCATTTCCTGCCGCGCGCCGGCCCCGCTGTCGGTCGTTTCGAGTACTTCGTTGACGGCCATCTGTAAATGGTCGTACCATTAATAATCTGAACCGAAGGAAAGGTGGAGGATTTGGCCGGCGTGTGGTTCGACGAGTTGACAGTGGGACAGGTATTCGATCACCCCATCAGGCGAACGGTCACCGAGACCGACAACGTGCTGTTCACGGCGATGACGCACAACCCCGCGTTGCTGCATCTCGACGAGGAATACATGAAAGGCACCGAGTTCGGGCAGCGTGTGGTGAACAGCGCGTTCACACTCGGACTCATGGTGGGAATCTCGGTCGGTGACACCACGCTCGGTACCGCCGTCGCGAATCTGGGCTGGGACGAGGTGCGCTTCCCCAAGCCGCTGTTCCACGGTGACACGATTCGGGTGGAGACCGAGGTGCTGGAACTGCGCGAATCGAAGTCTCGCCCTGACCAGGGCGTCGTCGTCTTCCTGCATCGCGCGTTCAATCAGCACGGCGAGGTCGTCGCCTCGTGCAAGCGGGCCGGTCTGCAACGGAAGCGGCCGCGATGACCGCGCCGATCCGCTCGTTCCTGTTCGTGCCCGGTGACAGTGAGAAGAAGCTCGCCAAGGTGGCCGACTCCACCGCCGATGCCGTCATCCTCGATTTGGAGGACGCTGTCGGTGCGAGCCGGAAACCGTTCGCGCGCCGAATGGTATCGGAGTTCATCCAGGCACAGGATGGCACCGCTTCGACGCCGCAGCTCTGGGTTCGGATGAATCCGCTCGGCACCGAGCACGCACTGGCCGATCTGGCGGCTGTCGTGCCGGCCGCACCCGCCGGGATCATGATCCCGAAGATCGAGGGACCCGCGGATGTGCTCCGCGTGCAGCACTACCTCGACGTCCTCGAAGCGGCGAACGGTCTCGTCGGCGGGGGCGTGCGGGTGCTGCCCGTCGCCACCGAGACCCCGGTGGCCCCGTTCCGGCTCGGCGATTTCGCCGCCGCGCAACTCGACCGGCTCTACGGGCTCACCTGGGGTGCGGAGGATCTCAGCGCTGCCCTCGGAGCGTCCGGGAACACCGGACCCGACGGCCGGTGGACCACGACCTACCAGCTGGTGCGCTCGCTGACCCTGATGGCGGCGCGGGCAGCAGAGGTGGAAGCCGTGGAAACGCTGTACGTCGACATCCGCGACGAGGAGGGGCTCGCCGAATCGTCACGTCGGGCCAGGGCCGAGGGGTTCAGCGGCCGGATCGCCATCCACCCCGCTCAGGTCGACACCATCAATGCCGCCTTCACTCCGTCCGCCGACGAGGTGGAATTCGCGCACCGGGTGATCACCGCCTTCGCCGACGGCGCCGGGACGGTGGCGTTGGACGGCAAGATGCTCGATCTGCCCCATCTGAAGCAAGCGCAGCGAGTGCTGGCGCTGGCCAACGGCCGGATCGGCTGAACGAGCCGGGGAGTTCTCGTCTGGAACAGAGGCGGGGGGGGGGCGGGGGGGGGAGAGGGGGGGGGGGGGG
>NZ_JARWRU010000527.1 GCF_029867845.1 Nocardia farcinica
GTCCGCGCACGTGATCGGGCGGCTCGCCGGGAGTTATGCGCGATCCGACTCAGACAGTCGCCGAACACAGAACGTCGTTCGTGCCTTAGAGTGTGTCGCTGACCGTAGTCGCCGCTTTCCGGTGGGCGCGGTCGAGCTGGACCACCACTGTGCGCCAACGGATTCGCCGCCGCTGGCCCACGGAATCACCTGGCACGCCCGCGTGCCGACGAAGGGACTTCATGCGCAAGTTGGTGGCGCGTCGCGCCGCGGTCAGGGCAGCTTCCCTCGGAGTCGCCGCGACCGTTCTCCTGGCCCCCTTGTCCGGCACCGCGAGCGCTGACCCCGCGCCGGGACAGCACCCCGCGCCGGGACAGCTCAGCGCCGACGCCCTGCCCGCCGAACTCGTCGAGGCGATCGCCCGCGATCTGGACATGACGCCGACGGAGTACCTCGACCGCGCCGCCCGCGCCCAGCAGCTGCGCACCTACGCCAGCGACTTCCGCGCCGAGCACCCCGAGGACTTCGCGGGCGCCTGGCTCGCCCCCGACGGCAAGCCGGTCGTCGCGGTGACCTCCGCCGACGCCGCGCGCATCGCCACCGCCGACGGCTACCTGACCCACCTCGCCCCGATCTCGGCGCAGAGCCTGGAGGAGGCGCTGACCCAGCTCGCCCAGTGGATGAGCGGGCTGCCGCGCGAGCTGTCCTCGGCGATCAACTCGGTGGCCGTCGACTTCCTCAACAGCCAGCTGGTGGTCAGCGTCGCCAACACCCCGACCGGCCACCTGCTCAACCTGCCGACCCTGATCGCCAACATCAAGGTCATCCTCACCCCCGACGGCGGCGGCCCGATCGAGCGGCGGCCGATGGGCGGCGACACCTACATCACGGCGGCCAACGGCCTGCAGGACGAGAGCCTGCTCGGCGTCGACGTCTGCTCGTTCGGCTTCAACGCCACCGACGCGGCGGGCAACGCGCTGAACATCAGTGCGGGACACTGCGATCCGAACATCGACGAGGCCGACCAGCGCGCCCCGGTGTACCTGCCGAACGTCCGCGACATCGCCAACAGCCCCGAGCTCGGCACCTTCGCGCGCGCCCAGCTCGGCGGACCGGCGGCGCTGGACTACTCGGTCATCCAGCTCAACGGCACCGCCGTCGGCGGCGGCATGGACCGTCCGGTGGTGCGCGGCGCCAACGGCACCACGCTGACCATCACCGGCACCGCCGAGCCGATCATCGGCGCCCCGGTCTGCAAGTCCGGCCAGACCTCTACTTTCACCTGCGGCTTCGTGGTCGCCGACCGGGTGGAGACCCAGCTCTACACCGCCGACGGCGACAGCCGCACCATCCGCGGCTTCGCCAGCTCGGCCTGCACCCTCGGCGGCGACAGCGGCGGCGCGATCGTCACCGGCACCCTGGCGCTCGGCATCACCAGCGGCTCCAACGCCGCCGACGCCCCCGACTGCAACGAGGCCAATGTGGCGCTCGCGCCCTACGGCGGCACCGCCACCCTCGGCATCCCGATCCGGTCGATCCTGGCCGACATCGACGCCACCTCCGGCGGCGGCCTCGGCAGTGGTGTGCAGGTCCGCACGGGTGTGAATCCGAGCTGACGTCCGACCGCACGGTATGAGTGGGCACAACGCCTTCGACCCCATATAGTCGCTTCATGCTCCTGTCTCGGAAGGGTCGCCTCAGGCCGGCACGTCAGTCAGCGCAGGCACGACATTCGGCACTGCGCAAGTCGGTGATCGCCGCTTCGGCGGCGGTCCTGCTGTTCGGCCCAACGGCCGCGGTGGCCACGGCCGAACCGGACGCGGGCGCGGGTGTCGAACTGCCCGCCGAACTCGTCGAGGCCCTCGGCCGCGATCTGAAGATCTCCGCCGAGGACTACCTCGCCAGGGCCGACCTCGCCCAGCAGGTCGCCGCCTTCACCGCCACCGCGCAGGACAAGTACCCGCAGGTGTTCGCGGGCTCCTGGCTCGACGACGCTGGCAAGGCCGTCGTCGCGCTGACCCAGGGCGCGGGCGCCGACGAGGCCCGCGCGGCCGCCGAGTCCGCCGGATTCGAGGTGCGCACCGTCGCCAGGAGCGAGGCCGCCCTGCGCGAGGAGAAGTCCGCCTTCGAACGCTGGCTGGACGACCAGCCCGAGGAGGTCGCGCGCCTGGTGCGCGGCGTGGTCATCGACACCGTCAACAACACCGTCGCGGTGGCGGTCGACCAGGTGGGCGTGCCGATGCCCAGCTTCATCGATCCGGCGCGAGTGTTCGTGATCGCGCCGCCGGTGGCCGCGGAGCCGGTGCCCGACGCCACCCCGATCGCAAGCGACATCAACCGCGCCTCGCTGACCGGCGGCGACGGCTTCACCTCCGCGGGCAGCGAGTCCTCGTTGCGCTGCTCGTTCGGCTTCAACGCCGTCGACGGCTCCGGCGCCACGGTGAACATCTCCGCGGGCCACTGTGATCCCGACGTCGCCACCGCCGGCACCGCGGCAGCCTCGTCCGTGCACGAGCTGCTGCCCGGTGACAACCTGGGCGCTCGCCTCGGCTCGTTCCAGAAGTCGGTGCTCGGCTCGCAGGACTACTCGATCATCCGCATCGACGACGCGGCCGCCGGTCGCTTCGCCAACAACGGCGTCCGGGTGCCCGGCGCCGCCCCGATCCGGGTCGAGGGCGTCGCGGTGCCGGTGGTCGGCGCTCCGGTCTGCAAGGCGGGCTCGCGCACCGGCTTCAGCTGCGGCATCGTCAACGCCGTCGACCAGAGCGTGCAGGTCGGCGACCGGCTGCTCACCCAGAGCTTCTCGGCCAACATCTGCGCGCTGCCCGGCGACAGCGGCGGCCCGATCGTCACCGGCCGCCTCGCCCTCGGCATCTCCAGCGCCTCGTCGGTGGCCGACTACCCGATCTGCGCCATCCCGAATCTGATCGGCGCGCTCACCGGCAACGCCCCGCAGCTGTTCGCGCAGCCGCTGTCGGTGGTGCTCGCCGACAATCCCGGACTGCGTATCCGCACCGAGTGATCCCCGCTGCGCTCAGCGATGAGCGCAGCCACCGAAAAGGGGGGGGGGGGGGGGCGGGCGGGGGGGGGGGGGGGGCGGGGGGGGGCGCCGGGCGGCGGACCGCCCCCCCCCCCGCGCGGGGGGCGGGGGGGGCGGGGGGGGGGG
>NZ_JARWRU010000528.1 GCF_029867845.1 Nocardia farcinica
GAGTAGCACCGGCCACCCGAACTACCCTGGCCGGGTGCGAACTGTGTGGACAGCGATAGTGGTCGATCTGGTGCTGGTGGCGGTCTTCTGCGCCATCGGGCGGCGCAGCCACGACGAGGCGGTGCTCGCCGGGCTGATGAAGACGCTGTGGCCGTTCGCGGTCGGTCTGGCGCTCGGCTGGGCGCTGGCCGTGCTGCTGACCAGGCTGCTCGATCTCGGCGGCTTCGCGCCCGCCGCGGTGTGGCCCACCGGCGTGGCCGTGTGGTTCGGCACGCTGGCCGGCGGCATGCTGACCCGGGTGCTCGCCGACCAGGGCACCGCGGCCGGCTTCATCGCCGTCGCCAGCACCGTGCTCGCGGTCTTCCTGATCGGCTGGCGCGCGATCTTCGCCCTGGTCACCCGCTCCTGAGCGCTCAGATCTCCGGCTTGGCCAGCGCCTGCAACATGCGCGCGGCCATCCTGGCGGTGGCGTTGGCGCTGTCGATGTCGGCGATGTGGACGGCGAAGGCCAGGTCGCCCATGTTGGCGATGAGCCAGCCGTCCGAGCCCGCCTCGGCCGCGTAGGCGATCACCGGGTAGCCGCGCAGCGGGGTCAGATGCGGCTTGCCCATCTCGTCGCGCAGCACGGTGCGCAGCCGGTCGACGACCGGATTGCCCAGCGGTTCCAGCTGCGCGTCGGTGCTCGCGGGCCGGTCCCGTTCGATCGAGGGCGCGGGCACCTCGCCGCGGGCGATGGCCGCCGCCGCGATCGCCATGCCGAACGGGCTGGCCAGCACCACATCCGAGGAGCCGCCCTGCCTGGCCTGCTCGGCGCCGCGCCCGCCGACGGTGATCCGGCCGGTCACCTCGTCGAGGCCGGGCACCTGGAAGTCGACCCCGAGGCCGAGCGCGGTCGCCGCCTCCGCCGCGTCCTGCACCGTCACGTCCTTGGGCGCCTTGTCCTTCTGCAGCGCCGCGACCTCACGCAACAGCTCCACCGTGCCGCCGACCGGGTAGAGGCCGGTGAAGGCCACCGGGCCGAGGTCGGTGGCGTAGCTGTTCTGCGCGACCGCGACCACCGCGCCGTTGGACGGCTGGATCGCCACGATCGAGGCAGGCGTGCCGACGCTGACCACCGCGTCCTCGGCGGCGCGCTGCAGGCGCTGGTCCATGGTGGCGATGATGGGCGGGCCGGGCGGGCCCTGGTGGCCCGCGACCTGCCGCACGAACTCGCCGTCCGGCTCGTAGATCTGCACGCCCCAGCCCGAGTGCTGCTCCTGGCTCTCCTTCCAGACATTGCGCAGAGCGTCGAGCATCGGCGACCACACCCGCCGGTCGGAGGAGATCAGTTCGGGTGACTTCTCCATGACCACGCCCGGGATGGGCGCCATGCGCGGCTCCAGGATCGCGAAGTCGCCCTCGCGCAGCCGCACCGCGAGGACCGGCTCGCCCTTGGACTCGGCCAGCTTCTCCCGCAGGTACTCGCCGGTGATGAGGGGAGCCACCGGCTCGATGGCCTTGGCCAGGGCGTCGGTGGAGAAGACCGGGTCGGGCATCCTGGCCGGGTCGAGCTTGACCAGGTTGATGACCTGCTCGTGCATCAGCGATTCGCCGACGATGTCGATCACGCGCGGGGCGGGCTCGGGGTAGGTGCGCACCAGTTTCACCGTCCGCCCGCCCGCCAGTTCCGGCATCACCAGCTGCGGCTCCCAGGAGATGCGCCAGCCGATCGCCAGCTTGCGCACCGTGCCCTGCAGGCTGTAGCCCCAGTCCCGGTTCTCGCCGAAGTTCCAGACCACGTCCATGCTGAAGATGGCCGACTCGTCGTCGAGGCCGATGAACTGGGTCTTCTCGTAGTCGACGGTGCCGGGCCGCAATCCCTCGAACATTTGCGACATGGTTGCCGAGGCGGCGTTCGGATAGGAGGTGAGATCGGCGGCCTTCTGGTATTCCTGCTCGTCGAGCAGTTCGGTGAAGCGGTCGACGAGCGCCTCCGGCTCACTCGTCTCGGTATGGAATCCGCACCCCGTCAAGGCCATCACCGCAGCCGTCACTCCCGCGAGTGCCATAGCGCCCCGGACGCGAAAGCGGCGGGATCCCCACACATCCATATCGCCCACTCTTCACTCTTGTCACTCCAGCAACAAGACCACCGTACCTGAATGAAATGCGCCCGCGTCGCCCCGGTGACCGGGACGTTACCCATGCTCAGCATATCGATTGTGCCCGAAATTCCGCGTGCCAGCGGCCGAACATGGGTGCGGTCCGGTTACAAGGCCATAACCGGCGCCGCCACCGTACCGGGTCGCGCGGATGCGCGCCGGGCGGCCCGGTAGCCCATTTCGATCACCGCAGTTCGCTCCGGGCGCAATCCGGCTTACGCCGCCCCCTGCCGCTCGCCGTCGCAAAGGCGTAATCTTGTAATCACTGTAACCACCATCACATAGTTCGGCAGGTGAGTGCCATGCGTCATGATCATCGAGGACGCGAGTTCGGCCGCCCCGGAGGCTGGCAGCAGGCCGACCTCCCCGACGCCGCCGATGTGCCGGACTGGTTCGCCGGAAGATTGCCGAGCGACTGGTTCACCGGGCAGCCGGAGATCGAGATCGACCGCGACGAGATCGTCGTCGTCGGCACCCTGCCGCTGCCGAGGCCGGAGTCCCCGGCGGGCGAGGCCGGCCAGGAGGCCGAGATCCCCGCGGCCACCGTGGAGGGCGCCATCGCCCGCTTCCGGGAGGGCACCAGGCCCGCGCGGATGCAGATCGCGAGCGAGGCCGAGTACCGCTACCGGCGCAAAGTGGCCTGGGGCGTGCGCGCAGGCCGCGAGCGGGTCATGTTCACCCAGCTGTCGGTTCCGGTGATGACCAGGCTGCGCCAGCCGGAACGCAAGGTTCTCGACACCCTGGTGGACGCGGGTGTGGCGCGCTCGCGCTCGGACGCGCTGGCGTGGACGGTGCGCCTGGCGGGCAAGCACGCCGAGGAGTGGCTGGACGAGTTGCGCGCCGCCATGCGCACCGTGGAGGATCTGCGCGCCCAGGGGCCGAAGGGGCTGTGACACCGGAGGGATGGGCCGCGGCGGCCGTGCGGCCGCGCGGGCGGGCGCTGCCGGGCCGTTAGGGTGTTGCCATGGCAGACACGGTCGCCCCGATCCTGGTGCTCAACGGACCCAACCTGAACATGCTCGGCACCCGCCAGCCCGAGGTCTACGGCGCCGACACCCTCGACGACGTCGTGGCGCTCTGCGAACGCACCGCGGCCAGGTTCGGCCGCACCGTCACCGCCTTCCAGTCCAATCACGAAGGCGCGCTGATCGATCGGATACACCAGGCCAGGGGCGCCGAGTCGGCGATCGTCATCAATCCCGGCGGACTCACCCACACCTCGGTCGCGTTGCGCGACGCGCTGGTCGTTCCCGAGGTGCCGATCGTCGAGGTGCACATCAGCAATGTGCACGCGCGCGAAGAATTCCGGCACCACTCCTTCATTTCCCCGATCGCCACCGCGGTGATCGCCGGAATGGGAATCCAGGGATACGCCGCGGCCGTCGAATTCCTAGCCACCCGCAGAGTTACCGGCATTTCTACGGCAACCTCGAATATTCGCACCCGGAAATGGTCAAGGCGGGTACGG
>NZ_JARWRU010000529.1 GCF_029867845.1 Nocardia farcinica
CCGGCGCCCTTCGGGGGGGGGGGGGTTTCCGCCCCCCCTGACCACCCCCCCGCGGGGGGGCCCCGGGGGTCGACCAGTTGGGGCGCTTGGGGGGGGTCTCCTAGTTCGTCCACCCCCGCGCCCCCGGACCGCTCGCCGTGCACCACGCCCGCGGACTTGAGGATGCGCAGATGCTGGCTCACCAACGGCTGGGTGACGCCGAGCGCGTCGACCAGCTCGTGCACGCAGCGCGGCGACTCGCGCAGCTGTAGCACGATGGCGATGCGGACGGGCGCGGCCAGCGCGCGTAACAGCTCACCGGCGTCCTCCAGTACGGCCCGGGAGGGCACCTGGGCGGGCCCGGGGGAGCGGTACGGGGTGTGCGCGGCAGCCGTGTCGGCGGTCATGGGACCATCTCCTTAATGGAAAGCGATTCCATTTTGATATGCGCGTTTACGCATGTCAAATGAGACGCGCCGCGCCGGGGGCGTCGACGATGGGTGCCGTGGGTGTTCGGGCCCTGAGCAGCTACGGATAGGCTGGTGGCGGTCCGTTGGATGTGACGGACACTATTGGATGCATCATGAACTGATCCGACTCGCAGTGGATGGAGATATCTCGCGTGGCACCCAAGTCGAAGGTGGACACCGTTGCCAACCTCGCCAAGCGCAGGGGTCTGGTCTACCCGTGCGGTGAGATCTACGGAGGCACCAAGTCGGCGTGGGACTACGGTCCGCTCGGCGTCGAGCTGAAGGAGAACATCAAGCGCCAGTGGTGGCGCACGATGGTCACCAGCCGGGAGGTCGTCGTCGGCCTCGACTCCTCGGTCATCCTGCCCCGCCAGGTGTGGGAGGCCTCCGGCCACGTCGCGACCTTCACCGACCCGCTGGTCGAGTCGCTGCACACCCACAAGCGCTACCGCGCCGACCACCTGCTCGAGGCGTACGAGGAGAAGCACGGCCACCCGCCGGCCAACGGCCTGGCCGACATCAACGACCCGGAGACCGGCCAGCCCGGCGCCTGGACCGAGCCACGCAACTTCTCCGGCCTGCTCAAGACCTACCTCGGCCCGGTGGACGACGAGGAGGGCCTGCACTACCTGCGCCCGGAGACCGCCCAGGGCATCTTCGTCAACTACAAGAACGTCGAGACCACCGCGCGCAAGAAGCCGCCGTTCGGCATCGCCCAGATCGGCAAGAGCTTCCGCAACGAGATCACCCCGGGCAACTTCATCTTCCGCACCCGTGAGTTCGAGCAGATGGAGATGGAGTTCTTCGTCAAGCCGGGCGAGGACGAACAGTGGCACCAGTACTGGATCGACGCCAGGCTGGCCTGGTACACCGATCTCGGCATCGACCCGGAGAACCTGCGCCTCTACGAGCACCCGAAGGAGAAGCTGTCGCACTACTCGACGCGCACCGTCGACATCGAGTACCGCTTCCGCTTCCAGGGCAGCGAGTGGGGTGAGCTGGAGGGCATCGCCAACCGCACCGACTACGACCTGCGCACGCACTCCGAGCACTCCGGCACCGAGCTGAGCTACTTCGACCAGGCCACCAACGAGCGCTACATCCCCTATGTCATCGAGCCCGCGGCGGGCCTGACCCGCTCGCTGATGGCCTTCCTGGTCGACGCCTACACCGTCGACCAGGTGCCCAACGCCAAGGGCAATCTGGAGGAGCGCGTCAGCCTGCGCCTGGACTACCGCCTCGCTCCGGTCAAGGCCGCGGTGCTGCCGCTGTCGCGCAACGCCGACCTGACCCCCAAGGCCAAGGACCTGGCCGCCCAGCTGCGCAAGCACTGGAACGTCGAGTTCGACGACGCAGGCGCCATCGGCCGCCGCTACCGCCGCCAGGACGAGATCGGCACCCCGTTCTGCATCACCGTCGACTTCGACACCCTCGAGGACCAGGCGGTCACCATCCGTGACCGCGACACGATGGCCCAGGAGCGCATCGCCCTGGACAAGGTCGAGGGCTACCTGGCCCAGCGCCTCGTCGGCGCCTGACGTCGCACCGAGCCGACGCCCGTCTCCGTGTGCCGGTGGCGGGCGTTCGCGTCCCCGGAGCCCCCGGATATCGGCTACTCGTTCACGGCACGTCCCAGAACGCCAGCTCGTGACGCATCCCCTCGACGAAGAACCGTTCGGCCCGAGCCGGATCCGCGCCCGACTCGTCGAGCATCTGCGCGCAGCGGCGGGTGAGATCGGCGAAGGCCGGATCGGAGTAGGTCCGCACCCAGCGCCGGTAGCGCGGGTCGGCGGGCGGGGCGGCGGCCAGTCGCGCGCCCAGCGTGGAGTAACCCCACATGCACGGGTAGAGCGCGGCGAGCCCGTCGCCGTAGTCGGCGGCCGCGGCCAGCAGGAAGGCGGTGTAGGCCGCGCACGGCCCGCCCTTGACCGCGTTGTCCAGATCGGCGTCGAATTCCGCGGCCAGGCCGCGGTGCAGCGCCAGCTCGTCGTGCAACGTCGAGTGCGCCAGGTCGACCAGATCGCCGAGATGCGCGTCCGGGGCCTGCCAGGCCAGGCGGCTGAAGACCCGCGCGTAATCCAGCAGGTAGAGATAGTCCTGCTCCAGCCAGGAACGGAAGACCTCGTCGGGCAGGGTGCCCGCGGCGATCCCCGCGACCGTCGGGTGTCGTAGTTGTTCCTCGACCATCGGCAGGCCGAGTTCCTCCAGTCGTGCGGCAAGACTCATGCCGCCAGTCTGACGCACTCCCCGTCCACTGCCTGATCGAGGCCACAACACTGCCACACAGCACGATCTCCGCTTGCGTCCGCGCGGCGATACGCGCACTCTCTTCGATGTGTGGGAAGAAGATGTCGTGGTGCGCGAGCTCGCGCCGTCGGAGGCGCGGTTCGTGCGGCACGGCACGTACACCGGGCGCTCCGTCGTCGTCCGGGGTGAGC
Source organism: Nocardia farcinica (assembly GCF_029867845.1). GTDB lineage: Bacteria > Actinomycetota > Actinomycetes > Mycobacteriales > Mycobacteriaceae > Nocardia > Nocardia farcinica_A. The sequence goes on from NZ_JARWRU010000529.1 coordinate 2,888, forward strand.
TCGAGATCGACGCGCTGCGAGCGGCTTTCACCGCCCTGCAACGCGAATATCCGGTGCTGGTCTGCCGAATCGGCGAGGACGGCGCGGGCGGCGGCTGGTTGCTGCGCCCCATCGGCCACCAGGGCGCGTTCGTGCGGCCGGGCGATGTCGACGAGGTGCGAATCCCGCCCGAGCCCATGGACCCGCGACACCAGCTGGCCTATCTCGACATCATCCCCGGCGACGACCGTTCGCGGGTGACCCTGTTCGTGCACCACGCCGTCGCCGACGCGGGCCACTGCATCGCCCTGTTCGTCCGGCTGTGGCAGCACTACACCGAGCGCGTCCACCCGGACAGTGTCACCGACGGCGCGACCGCCGTTGTCCCGCACGAGCTTCCGCAGTCGCTGGAGTACTACGCGGTTCGCCGTGGCGCGCGCCGCAGCGCCATCTCGGGGCTGGAGGAGGTCACGGCGCCGCTCTCGCCCGCGGAGTCGGCGATCCCGCTGGAGCCCACCGTGGACGGCCCGCCCACCATGGCACGCCCCGAGCGCGTGCTGCTCGACGAGGCCTCCACCCGCCACATCGTCGCGGTCGGCAAGCACTACGGCGTGAGCGTCAACGGCCTGGTCACCGCGGCCCTGCTGCGCGCCTACGCGGCCGGGCGCAACGAGGTCGAAAAGGGCGGCGCCGCACGCGGTTCCATGCCGCTGACCTGCATCTACCCGGTCGATCTCCGCAACCGCTTCGATCCGCCGGTCGCCGCCCAGGAGGGCACCAACATGGCAGGCCTCGCCGGGCTGGCCGCCGAGATCGGCCCGGAGACCGGTTTCGTCGCCCTGGCCAAGCACATCGCCACCCGGCTCAACCACGACCTCGCCGAGGGCGTGATCCAGCAGTCGGTGCTGCACTTCCCCGAGTTCTTCGGCAACCGGCGCGTGCACTCCACGGCGGGTCACGTCGCCATCACCAACACCGGCCGGGTGCCCGAGCTGCCCACCCCGCCCGGGGTGAGGCTCACCGATTACGAGATCGTGTACGTCAGCGCGCACCCGCGCCCCTCCGCGGGCAGTTCCGCCGCGGTCACCTTCCTCGTCTACACCTTCGCCGACCGTCTGTGCGTGGGCATCCTGGGTGGGGGAGCGGCGGCGGCCGAGCTGCCGCGCACCGTGGCGCGCGAATTGTCCACGTTGGCGAGCGAACCCATCGATGTCTAGCAGGCGAGGGCCCAGCAGGCGAGGCACAGCCCGGTAGGCGGCCGCGCCGCAGACCCTCCGCAAGCCATCCCGGCCGACGCCACGGCGACCGGACCGGGTGGTGCCGTCGAGCCCGAACAGGGTGGCACCCTCGAGGCCCGGGGCCGGGGGGGGCGCCCCCGGGGCCGCCCCCCCCCCGGGGCCCCCCCCGCCCGGGGCGGGGGGGGCCCCCCCCCCCCCGCCCGCGGCCCCCCCCGCCCGCCGGGGGCGGCCCGCCCCCCCCCCCCCCCCCCCCACCGCGGGTCACCGCCGTCGCGGCGGAGGGCTCCGCCGCCGCACCCGCCGGGCTCGGCTCCCTGGGGCTGCCGGCTCAGAATCGTCCGCCGCGCCCACCCCGGCTCGAAGACCCGCTCGACCCGCCGAACGAGCCACGTGACCCGCCGTAGGACCGAGGCCGGTAACCGCCCGAGCGGTGCGTCGAACCGCCCACCGCGCCCCGCAGCATCCCCTCCACGATGATCCCGCCCAGCACCGCGCCCGCGCTGTTGCCCGGCCCGGCGAGCGGATTGGCGTTCTTCTCCCAGGCGTTGACGCTGATCTGCGCCTCGCGCAGGGCCCGGCCCGCCAGATCGGCGGCCGTCCTGGCGTGGCCGAGCGCGTTCTCCGGGTCGCCGCTCGCCAGTCCGCGCGCGGCGTCGAGATGACGCTGGGCCTCCGACAGGCGGGTGCGCGCGGTGGCGTCCACGCCGCCACGGCGGGTGCTGATGAAGTCCGAGGCGGCGCGCACCTGGGTCTGCGCGTCGATCAGAGCGTGCTCGAAGCGCCTGCGCAGATCCTCGGCGGCCAGTTTGCGGTCGGTGGCCGCGGCGGTCGCGCGGTCGAGTTCGGCGTCGGCGGAGATCGCCGCGTGGAAGGCGCTGAGCGGATCGCTGTCGGCCTGGGCCGAGGCGCTGTCCAGGGTCTGCCTGGCCGCGGTGACGGCTGCCGCCAGTTCGGCCCCGCCGTACTCCGCCAGCCCCGCCGCGGCGTCGATGTCCTTGCGCAGTTCGTCCAGCGCCGCGGGCAGCCCGTCCCGCGCCTGCCGGATGTTGGAAGCGGCGTTGTCGACCGCGTCCAGCAGTGTCCGCGCCTGCCCGATCGCGCTCTCCGCCGACCGGATCGCCGCCACCGCGCCGCCCTGCTGACCGACCGGCAGCGCCAGCGACTTCCGCGCGGTGTCGATGTTCTCCTCGGCGAAGGCGATCCGCTCGCCCGCCATCCGCACATTGTCTGCGATCGGGGCGAGCACGCTCGCCGGGTGGGCGGCGGCGAGCCGGTCCAGCTCGGCCTTCGAGGCGGGCGTGCGGCCGGTCAGTTCCACCAGGTCGCGGGTGAGGCCGTCGAGCCGGTTCGGGGCGTCGATGAGCAGATTGCGCATGGCGTGGAACTCGGCGACCCGCGCGTCCAGCTCGCTGTCGGCGCGCCCGGCCGTGGTGAGCAGTTCCATCAGCAAGCGGTGCTGCTCCTGCGGGGTCTCGGGGATGTCGTCGTCCAGCTGCTGGCGGATGCGGAAGGCCTGCGCGGCGGCGGCCTTGGCGTTGTTCAGCGCGGTGGTGAACGGCGCGGTGGCGGTCTCACCGAACTCGCCGACCGCCAGCTGCAATTCCTCGTCGCTGGCGCGGATGGCGTCGTCGATCTCCACCAGCACCTCGCGTGAGCGCGCGTGCAGAGCCTCCAGCGGCAGCGCGGCCAGCGCGGCGGTGTCGTTCGGGTCGATCTCCCTGGCCTGGGCGAGTTCGGCGGCCGCGCGCTTCTTGCCGCGCCTGCGCGACCACCACACCAGCCCGCCGAGTCCGCCGAGCACCACCAGCGCCATGATCAGCAGCCCCTTGGCGCTGCCCCCGCCGCCGGTCTTGGCCGCGCCGATGCCGTCGGCGGTCAGCACCGCCGCCTCGGCCCAACGGCTCTGCCGCAGCGCGGGCTCGACCTTGTCGGCGAGCAGCGTGTCGAGTTCGCGCTCGGTGACCCCGCTGGGCGCGTCGCCGTCGAGCCAGTACTCGCGCGCGCCGGTGGCCACCGCGAGCAGCATGTCGCGGGCGTCGAAACCGGACGCCGACGCTGTCCGCGACGTCCACTGCTGCGGCGTCATCCCACCGAAATCCTCGACGTAGTACACCCACAGCCGGACCCGGTGCTCGTCGTAGAGCCGGTCGACCGCGGCACGGACCCGCCCGGCCTCCTCACCCGTCAGCGCCCCGGCCGAATCCACCACGTAGTCGCCCATGCGCGCGGGCGGTTCGGCGAAGGCGGGGCCCGACCCCAGGAAGGCGGCGAGTACGAGCAGGGCACCCAGGACCACGCGGGACATCCGGCGGCCACGGGACTTCGACGCTGACGACATGAGACGAATGTATAGCCCGGCTCCCGGCCGGGCGTGCAATAGCATCGGCGGAGTGATCACGATCGACCGCCCGTACACCGGCCACGTGTCCCCCGGGGAGAACCCCCAGCAACGCGACCTCGACGGCGCGCGCATCGTCAAGATGTCCGTCGGGCCGATGGACAACAACGTCTATCTCGTGCAGTGCGCCGCCACCGGCGCCGCCGTGCTCATCGATGCCGCCAACGAACCCGAGCGCATCCTCGAACTCGTCGAGCAGGAGATGCCGGGCAAGGTCCGCCTGATCGTCACCACCCACCAGCATCGCGACCACTGGATGGGACTCGAGCAGGTCGCCCGTGTGCTCGGGGCGCCGACCGCCGCGCACCCGCTGGACGCCGACGCGCTCCCGGTCACCCCCGACGAGTTGCTCGAGGGCGGCCGGACCGTCGACGTCGGTGATCTGGCCCTCGACGTGATCCACCTCAGCGGCCACACCCCCGGCTCCATCGCTCTCGTGCTCACCGAGTCCACCGGCCGCACCCACATCTTCACCGGTGACTCGCTGTTCCCCGGCGGCGTCGGCAAGACCCGCTCCCCGGAGGCCTTCGACTCGCTGTTCACCGACGTCACGACCAAGATCTTCGACCGCTACGAGGACGCCACCGTGTACCCCGGCCACGGCGACGACACCACGCTGTCCGCCGAACGCCCGCACCTCGAGGAGTGGCGCGCCCGCGGCTGGTGACCGCCGCCCCGGGCGACGAGCCGGGTCGCCGGGCCGCGAGCCTGGCAAACTTGGGGAGTGTTCTCGCCAGCCCCACGCGCCCAACCGGCTTCGACCCACGAGTCCGGTCTCCGACGCGGCTTCGGCCCCGGCCTGGCGCGCTGGATCAGACGTGGCGTCGCAGGCGCGATCCTGATCACCCTGATCGTGGTCGGCGGCACGGCCGTGCGGGTCTGGCAGGTCGCCCGGATCGACGACTACAGTCCCGCCGACGCCATCGTCGTGCTCGGCGCGGCCCAGTACTCCGGCACTCCGTCCTCGGTCTTCGAAGCCCGCCTCGATCGGGCCTACCGGCTCTTCCGGGCGGGCGTCGCGCCGCGGGTCATCACCGTCGGCGGCAAACAGGAGGGCGACCTCTACACCGAGGCCGCCTCCGGCAAGATCTACCTGGAGGGCCGGGGCCTCCCGGGCGAGGCGAGGCAAGCCCGGGGGACCCGCGCGGGCCCCCCGCGCCCCGGGGGAACCCGCGCCCCCCCCCAACCGGCGCCGCG
>NZ_JARWRU010000530.1 GCF_029867845.1 Nocardia farcinica
GTCCCACAGCGCCCGCCGCCGCCCCCGGTCGGTGCGCGCGCCGCCGTAGTTCTCCGCGCGCGCGGTGCCCGCGCCCACCAGGATCACGTCGGTCAGATCACGCAGCAGCCCGAAGACGGTCTTGTCGGCCGGGGTGCCCAGCGCGGCGGTCAGGTCGCCGCTGGTGGCGGCCCCGTCCAGGCTGGAGACGAAGTTCGCCCGCACCCACGGCGCGTCGAGCCCCATCGGGTAGGCGTACAGATCGGTCAGACCGTCCGCGTCCAGGTCTGTGAGCTGGATCGCATTGGGGATACGCTGCATGAGGACAGATCACACCACGTCATTAGGCTTCGTCCATGCAAGAACGCCTTGTCGATCGCCATCCTGAGGTTCCGGCCGACCAGCTCGTCGCCCAGATGGTCCCCCCGCCCATGTTCGACGAGGTCAGCTTCTCCTCCTACATTCCCGACCCCGCGCAACCCTCCCAGGCCGCCGCGGTGCGCAAGGCGGAGTCCTTCGCGGGCGAGGTCGCCAAGATCCACAAGTCGTCGACCAAGAAGAGCCTGTTCGGCAAGAAGAAGCAGGTCACCGGCGCGGGCCTGTACCTCGACGGCGGCTTCGGCGTCGGCAAGACGCACCTGCTGGCCTCGATCTTCCACAGCTCGCCCGCGCCGAAGTCCTTCGGCACGTTCGGCGAGCTGACCAACCTCGTCGGCGCGCTGGGCTTCAACAACGCCCTCGAGCGCCTCGCGGGCAACAGCGTGCTGTGCATCGACGAGTTCGAGCTCGACGACCCGGGCGACACCATGCTGGTCTCACGGCTGCTCACCGAGCTGTCCGGGCGGGGCGTCTCCATCGCCGCCACCTCCAACACCCTGCCCGGCCAGCTGGGCGAGGGCCGCTTCGCCGCGCAGGACTTCATGCGCGAGATCAAGAAGCTCGGCTCGATCTTCGAGGCGGTGCGCGTGGACGGCCCCGACTACCGCCACCGCGACCTGCCGCCCGCACCCGAGCCCACCTCGCCCGAACTGCTCGCCGAACGCGCCGCGGCCACCCCGGGGTCCACCCTCGACGACTTCGACGCGCTGCTGACCCATCTGAGCAAGCTGCACCCGTCCAAGTACGGCGAACTGATCTCCGGGGTGAGCGCGGTCTTCGTCTCCGGCGTGCATCCGGTGACCGACCAGGCCGTGGCGCTGCGCATCGTCGTCCTCGCCGACCGCCTCTACGACGCGAGCGTGCCGGTCACGGTGTCCGGGGCCAAGCTGGACGAGATCTTCTCCCAGGAGATGCTCGACGGCGGCTACCGCAAGAAGTACCTGCGGGCCATCTCCCGTCTGCTGGCGCTTTCGCGCTTCGAGGCCGCCACCACTTCGTAGGACCTCCGGCGGCAGGCTCCGCGCCTGCCGTCGCCCTTGCCCGGACGACGGGCCCGTTGCTCAGAACAGCAGGCGCATCACGTAGTCGTTGTGCACCTGGGTGCCCACGGTGAACGTCTTGGTGCCGACGATCTCGAAACCGTGCTTGGCGTAGAACCGCTGGGCACGTGCGTTCTGCTGGTTGACGCCGAGCCACACGCCCGGATAGCCGCCCTCGCGGGCTATCGTCAGCGCCGCCTCCATGAGCGCGCTGGACACCCCGGTCCCGTGGTGGCCGGGCAGCACGTACATCTTGCTGATCTCCAGCGCCGGATGCAGGTCCACCACCTCGGCGACATCGGGGTCGGCCGGGTCGCCGGCGATCAGCATCGCGTAGCCGACGATCTCGTCGCCCGCCACCGCCTTGAGCACGATCCGGTCGGGGTCGTTGAGGTACTCGCCGAAGCGTTCGCCGGAGAGGACCTGCTCGACGAAGACCGCGATGTCCTCGGCGGTCGAGCCGGGCGGGCAGGCCAGTGGAAAGGTCGCGGCCGCAACATCGCTGAGGGCTTCGGCGTCCCACAGTCCGGCTCGGTCCACGATCACTGGCGTGTTGCTCATCGCTCCAGTACAGCACGCGGCCGGACGGCGGCCCGCCCCCGCCCGTCGGCAGATCTCACACCGCCGGGACCGGGACCGGTGTCCGGCGGGTAGGCTCGGAACCCATGACGAGCGGTAACCGCATCGCGGTCGTAGGTGCGGGCATTGCGGGCCTGGCGTGCGCGAAGGTGTTGAGCCGGGAGGGTTTCGCCGTCGAGGTGTTCGATCGCGCACCCGACGTGGGCGGTGTCTGGAGCGCCACCAGGCGTTATCCCGGTCTGCGGCTGCAGAACAGCAAGCTCACCTACCATTTCTCCGACTTCCCCATGCCGGCGGACTACCCGCAGGTGCCCGACGGCGCCCAGGTGCAGGCCTATCTGGAGCGCTACGTCCGTAACTTCGGGCTCGACGAGTTCCTGCGGCTGGGCACCGAGGTGGTGGCCGCCGACCCGGTGGACAGCGGCTGGCTGCTCGAGATCCGCGACGCGACCGGTGTGCACCGCACCTCCTGCGATCACCTGCTGGTGGCCAACGGGGTGTTCAGCGAGCCATCGGTTCCCGATTTCCGCGGCGTCGAAGCGTTCACCGCCGCGGGCGGCACGCTGGTGCACTCCTCGCGCTTCCTCGACCTGGAGGCAGCGCGCGGTCGCAATGTGGTGGTCGTCGGTTACGGCCAGTCCGCCTGTGACATCGCCGAAGCCGTGAGCCACGTGGCCACCAGCACCACGGTGGTCGCCCGCCGGTTGCTGTGGAAGATGCCGCGCAGCCTCGGCAAGAAGCTGGACTTCGAGCGGCTGTTCCTGAGCAGGCTCGGCGAGGCGCACTTCCGCTATCACGCCCCGCGCGGCGCCGAACGCTTCCTGCACGGGGCGGGAAGCTCCTTCCGTGACAGCGATTTCGACGTGCTGCAGGAGATGACCATCAAGCGCCTCGGCCTGCGCGAACTCGGCCTGGTGCCGGATGGCCGGTTCGAGGAGATCGCGCAGAGCACCACCAGCGTGGTGACCGAGGGCTTCTTCGAGCAGGTCCGCGAGGGCGCGATCCGGGTGCTGCGCGATCTCGAGGTGGTCGAGCTGTCCGGCCGGCCCGGCCCGGCCGCCGCCCACCTGAGCGACGGCTCGGCCCTGCACGCCGATCTGGTGATCGCGGCCACCGGTTTCCAGCAGCGCGTCGGCTTCCTCACCCCCTACATCCAGCGGCAGCTCACCGATGAGGACGGCAATTTCCGCCTGCACCGCAACATCCTGCCCACGCACGTCGCGAACCTGACCTTCGCCGGCTACAACTCCGGCCTGCTCGCCCCGCTGACCGCCGAGGTGACCGCGCACTGGATCGCCGACCACCTGCGGGGCAGGCTGCGACTACCCGATCCCGAGAAGCGCGAGGCCCGCATCGACGAGCGGCTGCGCTGGATGACCGCGGGCACCGGTGGTCACCACGCCAAGGGCACCACGGTCACGCCGTTCACCCTGCACACCATCGACGAACTGCTGGCCGACCTGAGATTCAAGGTCCCGCTGCGCCACCGCGGCGTGCAGTGGGCGCGACGGGTCAGGCCCGAGACCTACCGGGGCATCAACGAGCGCCACGGCAAGGCGTCCGCGCCTGCGCAGTCGCCGCCCGTCTCGGGCACGCCCGTCGCCGAGGAGCCTGCCCCCGCGGCGCTGCCCACGGCCGCGCAGCCCGAGCCTCGAGTTACGCAGCCCGATCCGCAAGCCGCGCAGCAGTACCCGCCGCGGCCGCCCGCCGCCCACCCGGTCGAGACGCCCGCGCAATCGCAGGGCTATCCGCGAGAGCAGGCCTTCGCAACCCCGCAGCGATTCCCTGATCAGGTGCGGCAACCGGCCGGCTCGCCTCGGCAGCAGTACCCGCCGCAGCACTATCCCGCGGCTCCGCAATATCCTGTGCAGCGGCGATGAAGTGCTCCGAGCTGCGCGGCTCGGTGATGCCGCCGGTAGTTGTGGTTCGTTGGCAATTTTCTGGCGACTAGCTCGCGGATTGCCGGGAGTGCAATCTTCGGTCCCGTGATTGCCATCTGTGATAATCCGTGAGTGGAGCCGCTCGATCTCAACCTGCTGGTTGCTCTGGATTCGCTGTTGGACTCCCGCAGCGTCACCGAGGCCGCCCGCCGCCTGCACACCTCGCCCTCGGCCATGAGCCGCACCCTGGCCAAACTGCGGCGGGTGCTCGGCGATCCGCTGCTGGTGCGCTCGGGCCGCAATCTGGTGCCGACTCCGCGCGCGCTGGAACTGCGCTCGGAGGTCGCCGCCCTGGTCGAACGCGGCCGGGCCGTGCTCACCCCGCGCAGTTCCGTCGATCCCGGTCGTCTGGAGCGCGGTTTCACCCTGCGCGCCGACGATCAAGTGCGCACCGAATTGGCAGGCCCGCTCGCGGTCGCCGTGCGCGCCGAGGCCCCGGGCGTCACCCTGCGCATGCTGCCCGACCCCGGGGAGGGCACCGCCGACCTGCGCGACGGCCGCGTCGATCTGGCCGTCGGCGTCCTCGGCCACACCGAGCCGGAGATCGTCACCCAGCGCCTGTTCGGCGACCGCCTCGTCGGCGTCGCCGTCCCCGACCATCCCCTCGTGACCGGCCGCGCCACCGTCGCCGCCTACGCGGGCGCCGCCCATCTCGCCGTCTCCGGCAGCGGCCGCCCGCGCGGCCCCATCGACGATCGCCTCATGCTGCACGGCCGCACCCGCCGCGTCCACGCCACCGTCCCCGACCTGCCCTCGGCGCTGCTGGCCGTCCGCTCCGGCGAATTCGTCTGCCCAGCACCGGCGCATCTGGCCGCCCGCGCCATCGACGCTCTCGGCCTGGCGACCTTCGAGATCCCGCTGCCGCTGCCGGAGATCACCATCGGCATGTCCTGGCACTCACGCAACACCGCCGACGGGGCGCACCGCTGGCTGCGCGACCGGGTCGCCGCCGTGCTGGTGCCGGAACAACAGCCGCCGCGCCGTCGTTGAGCCGGGCGAACGTCACCCGCTCGAGCCGCGCGAACGCCGCCTACCGCGCGGTGCGGCCGTGACGGATCCGCCACGGCCGCACCGGATCAGCGGCCCGAGTCCGGCGGGGTGTTCAGCGGACGGCCGAACGGCCCGGCCGGGTTGCGCTTCAACTCGTCCAGCATGGCCTGCAGCTTGTCGTGCGCGTCGTCCTCGGCCGTCGGCCGCGTGCCCGAGGGGGCCTCGGCGGTCTCCGGCACACTCACCTGCGGTCGCGCCGTGGGGGGCGTGAGATCGAACGGGGTGTCGACCCCCTGCCCGCCCTCGGCGGTCAGAGCGCTGGTCGGCGGGCCGAACGGGTTCTGTACCGGCGTCTGTCGCGGCGTGATGCCCGCTGCCTCGTTGCGCACGGTCACCCCCGAGGGCTGGTCGCCGCGCGGGGACAGCCGGGCCGGTTCGACGAGCGGCGCGGGCTGATCCGCCCAGCCGTCGGCCGCGCCAGAACCGGCCTGCCCAGAACCGGCCTGCCCGGAATCGGCGCCCGGGGCATCGGTGCCGGTGTCGACGTAGGCGGTCTCGGCGGCGAGCCGGTCCAGCTCACCCTGCCAGGCCTCCCGCCCCGGCACGGCGCCCGCGGCCGGCCCGGCGGGATCGGCGCCCGCGGGTGACGCGGCCGGATCAGCGGAGCCGCCCTGCTCGCCGGTCGGCAGATCCGCGGTCACCTGCGTGTCCCCGGTGTGCCTGCCCGCCGAGCGGGTGACGCCGAGCTGGGCGTCGCTCGGGGGAGCGGCATGCCCGGGATCACGACGAGGCAGACCGCCGCCCGCCCCGGCCTCACGGCGCGGCAGCGCGGTGCCGGGATCACGCGTGGGCAGGCCGCCGCCGCTCGGCGGGGCCACCTCACCGGTCGCACCACCGGTGCCGCGCTGCGGCAGGCCGTCGCCACCCGCACCCGGTCGCACGGTCTCGGGCTGCGGAAGCGCACCCTGCGGAGCACGCCGCGGCAGGCCGATGCCGGGATCCCGTTGCGGGAGAAGAGCATCGGTGGCATCAGGCGCTGTGGCCGCGCTGTCGCCGCGCCGGGGCAGTGCCGTCTCCCCGGCGTGCTGAGGCAGCGCCGACGCGGGTTCGCGTCGGGGGAGGTCGGCGCCGGGCCCGGGCTGGGCATGCCGGGAAGCGCTGCCGTGCTGCCCGGGGCCGGTGCCTCCCTGCGGCACATCGGTTTCCGGCAGATCCACACCGGAGCCGTGCCTCGACGCCTCGGCGTCGCGCGCGGGCAGGCCGGCGGGGGCCGAGGACTGCGCCTCGTCGGAGAGACCGGGCCCCGCGGGTGTCGCGGCGGCGTGCGGACGCGCGTGTCCGGCGGCCCGGCGCGGCAGCTTCCTGCCCGACCCGGTGGTCGCGAGATCGCTCGCCGCACTGTCCGCCGCGGGCTCGCTGGCGGCCCGCAGGCTGTGGGTCGCGCCGCCGACAGGCGCACTCGGTTCGCGCTGCGGCAGTCGTCCGCTCTCCTCGGCGGCACCGTGCCGCGAACCCGGCTCCGCGGAGTCGCCCGCACCGGCCTCGGCCGCCGCACGCCGGTCGGCGCGCCGCCCACCCCGCTGCGGCAGCGCGGACGCGCCTTCCGGCTCACCCGCGCTCTCGGCGCCGTCGGCGCGCAGGGCGGGAATCACCTCGGTCACCGGCGCATCGGCATCGGCGAGCTGCCTGGCCGCGGCCCCGCTCAGCGTCGCGCCACCCAGGTTCCGCTCGGCGGGCTCGGCATCGGCCTCGGACGGGATGCCCAGCGCGCGAGCAGCGGCTCCCGTGACGATCGCGGGGGCCGCCGACCGCGTGGTTTCCGGCTCCGCGAGGCGGCCGGACCCGGTGTCCTCCTCCGGCCTCGAATGCGCCGACGGACCCGCGGGCGCATCCGCTTCGGCCCCGGTGCGCGCGGGAGCCGACGAGTCCTCGGATGCGGTGTCCGTTCGCGCGGCATCAGCGGAACGCGCGTGCGCGGCCGCCCGGTCGGAATTCCCGGCGGGCAGCGCGATGCTCTCGCCTTCTTCCTGCGCCGCGGCGGCGGCCGCCTCCGCCTCGGCGAGCCGCCTGCGTTCGGCACGGCTCAACGG
>NZ_JARWRU010000531.1 GCF_029867845.1 Nocardia farcinica
CGGGCCGGGGGGCCCGCGGGCGGGGGCGGCGGCCCCGCGGGCGCAACGGGGGCCGGCGGGCCCGTGGCCCAGCACCTGACGGGTGAACTGGTCGGGCGCTTCCGCAACGACCGCCGCCCGTACTCCGCCATCGCCCTGCACGCCGACACCTCGGCGGGCACCGCGATCGTCAACGACTACGGCGAGGCGGAGATGTTCGCCCGCCAGGTCAGGGCGCACGGCCGTCCCGGCGACATCCTGGTGCTGCTGTCCACCAGCGGCACCAGCCAGAACGTGGTCGCCGCCGCCAAGGCCGCCCACGACATCGGCGTGACCACCTGGGCCATGACCGGCCCCGCGCCCAATCCGCTGGCCGCGCTGTGCGACGACGCGGTGGCCGTGGAGGCCCCGGCGACCGCCACCGTGCAGGAGGTGCACCTGGCGTTGGCGCACGCGCTGTGCGAGGCGTTCGACGACGCGCTCGGGATTCCCACGTGAAACCGCTGGTCGTCGTCGGTGACAGCCTGCTCGACGTCGATATCGACGGCGAGGCCGAACGCCTGTCCCCCGAAGCGCCGGTGCCGGTGGTCGACGTGCGGCGGCGCGGACTGCGGCCGGGCGGCGCGGGCCTGGCCGCCGCCTTGGCGGCCGAGTCCGCCGCCCAGGTCGTGCTGGTCACCGCGACCGCCGACGACAGCGACGGCCGCACCCTGGCCCGGTTGCTGGAGCGGCAGGTCGATCTGGTTCCGATGCCGTTGCGCGGCGGCACCGTCCGCAAGGCGCGGGTCAGGGCGGGCGGACAGTCGGTGGTGCGGCTGGACAGCGGGGACGGCGTCGCCGAGGCCGGGGCGCTCAGCGCCGAGGTCGGCGCGGCCCTGCGCGGCGCGGGCGCGATCCTGGTCGCCGACTACGGCCGCGGCGTCACCGCGCACCCGCGGCTGCGCCGCCTGCTCACCGAACTGGCACACACGGTGCCGATGGTGTGGGACCCGCATCCGCGGGGGGGCCCCCCCCCCCGAGGCGCCCCGCGGGGGGGGGCCGCCCAGAAGGGGGGCCCCCGGGGGGGGCCCCCGGTAGGGGGCACGGGGGGGGGGGGGGGTGTACAG
>NZ_JARWRU010000532.1 GCF_029867845.1 Nocardia farcinica
CCCCCAATCACCGTGCCGGGCGGGGCCCCCCCCCCCCCACAACCGCGCGCCGGGGGGCGCGGGTTACTCGCCCCCCGCCCCCGCACGCGTGTCCGGGTACTGTGACGGATCACTCCCGGTGTGCGATCCTCGGATCGTGAGTAATGCGAAGTACCTGGTCGAGCCGACTCCGCTGCGCCTGCGCGGCAAGGGCGGGATCGAGTTGGCCGCCGATCGATTCGGGCCCGAGGACGGGCCCCTGGTGATCTTCCTGCACGGCGGCGGTCAGACCAGGCATTCCTGGAAGAAGACCGGCGCCATCCTGGCCGCCGACGGGCTGCGGGTGATCACCCTCGACGCGCGCGGTCACGGCGACAGACAGTGGGCGCCCGACCGCGACTACAGCCGCGCGGTGCTGGTGGAGGACCTCGTGGAGGTGCTCGACCAGCTCGGTGTCACCGCCGACAACGGCGCGGTGATCGTCGGCGCGAGCATGGGCGGCATCACCGGACTGCTGGCCACCGCACACCCGCGCGGGGCGGGCATCCACGCGCTCGTCCTGGTCGACATCGTCACCAGGCCAGAGCCGCAGGGCGTGGAGCGGGTGCTGAACTTCCTCGGCCGGTACCGCGACGGATTCGACACCGTCGAACAGGCCGCCGACGCCGTCGCCGAGTACATGCCGCACCGGCCGCGGCCGGCGAGCAACGAGGGACTGCTGCGCAACCTCCGTCACCGTGACGGCCGCTGGTACTGGCACTGGGACCCGGACATGATCGCCGGGCGCGCCAGGGACGCCGACACCGACATCATGGCCCGGGTGCTCGAACCCGCCGCGCGCGCCCTGCGCATCCCGGTCATGCTGGTGCGCGGCCGCATGTCCGACGTGGTCAGCGAGGAGGCGGTCGCCGAATTCCTCGACCAGGTGCCGCACGCGCAGGTGGTGGAGATCGGCAATGCCGCGCACACCGCGGCCGGTGACGACAACGACGCCTTCACCGACGCGGTCGCGGATTTCGTGCGCGCCACCGCGCGTCAGGACGTGTAGTCGGGCCTGCGCTTCTGGACGAAGGCGTCGACGCCCTCGCGTCCGGTGGGGCTGTCGGCCGCGGCGGCGATGGCCTCGGTCTCGCGGTCGAGCTGCTCGCTCAGCGGCGTGGACAGCGCATCGCGCAGCAGCGCCTTGATGCTCGCGTGGGTGGAGCGCGGACCCTTCGCCAGGGTGCGGGCCAGTTCCAGGGCAGCGGCGCGGACGTCGGTCTCGTCGTCGACGATGCGGCTCAGGATGCCGAGCCGCACGGCTTCCTCGGCGTCGACGACCGCGTCGGTCAGCAGGATCTCGCTGGCCCGGCCCAGACCGACCGTGCGCGGCAGGGTCCAGCTCATGCCGCCGTCCGGGCTCAGGCCGATGCCGGGATAGGCGGGCCGCAGCTTGGTGGTGGCGGCGCCGAGAGCCACGTCGGCGGCCAGCACCAGGCTCATGCCCGCGCCCGCCGCCCAGCCCTGCACACCCGCCACGACCGGCACCGGCGCGGCGTCGAGCGCGCGCACGAAATCGTGCAGCCGGGTGGCCAGATCGCGGATGTGCGCGCCGCGCTCGGCGGCCGCCGCGAAACCGCGCACGTCGCCGCCCGCGCAGAAGTTCGCACCGGTGCCGGTGAGCAGCACCGCGCCGACGGCGGGATCGAGATCGCGCAGGGCGGCGGCGCCCGCGTCGATGCCGGTGAAATCCATGGACGTTCCGTGGGCCGCGGTGGCGATGACGATCCGCAGCACGCCTTCGTCCAGGGCGACGTAGTCGACAGTCTCGCTTGTCATGACGGTCACCCTAGCCGGACGAATCGGGCCTCGGCGCGGTGCTCGGGGCATCCCGACACGCGACGTCCCGCCGCGCCGGCTCGCGTCCGCGCAGCCCGTTTCGGGACAGCCGCAGCTGTGGCAGTGCGGTGAACTCCTCGAACGCGCGGGCGCCGTCGGGCAGCCAGCCGTGACGGGGGTAGAACGCGGGGGCGGGGGCGGCGTCGGCGAAGACCCACAGGGTGCACGGG
>NZ_JARWRU010000533.1 GCF_029867845.1 Nocardia farcinica
TTCGGCTGCACGTGAATGACGTGGTACATGACGACGGAGTCGATGCGTTCCCCGCGTTCGCCGTCCTGTTCGGCCAGGTACTCCCACTCCACGTTGTGCACGCCGATGTAGTCGCCGTGCTTGTGGAATCGCCAACCGTCCCGTGGGGGCTGGTCTTCGCGGCGTACCTCGGTGAACACCACGATGAAGTCACGGGGGTCGGTGCGCACCCACTCCAGCGCGGGATGCGCCATCACTTGTTGCGGGGTGTCACCGATGCCGTACTCGGTGGGTGGGTAGGCATCCCACTCCAGTTCGGGTGGGAACACCGGCCGCTCATCATCGGCGAGCGCGTCCATGATCTCTTCACGGGCACGCCACCACGCGCGGCGCACACCCTCGTTGGCGTAATCATCGAGGGTGTAGCCGGGCCACTGGAATTCGATCCATCCCGTCAGTCCCTCATAGCAGCCGGGCAGGCCGTCGATGGGGATGGCGGCGTATCCGCCTCCGAACTCGGGGCGCAGCTCGACACCTTGGGGCAGTTCGATCAGCGTCACGTGTTGGCCTCCTCGTCGCCGGGCAGGTGGACGATCGTCTGGGGTCGGCGTGGCCCGCACTCGGCGGCACAGTCCTCGGTGCCGTTCACGTGGTCGGGGAAGTGGAGCCAGTCCAGATCGGCCAGCCCGAACGTCGGTTCGCCCCCAGTGGGGATGACAACCACCACAGCGGCATCAGCGTCCACGTACACGGCGTGGATGCCGGGCGGGCGGGACTGGACAGCGAAGTCCTCCGGGTCTCGGATCTCGATGCCGTGACGGCGGGCGAACCGGCAGGCTTCGAGCAGGGCCGCAGTGTGGTCGCTCATGCGCGGGCCTGCTGTTCACGCCATTCAGCGACAGCGGCGAGGGTTTCGGTGAGGCTGGGGTAGATGCGCATCCCGTCGTAGGCCGTGTGTTCGGCGTACTCGACTGCATGCAGGTAGGCGACCACGGCATCCCGCATCCGCTCCGCTGTCGTGGACTGCGCTGAGTGCATGAACGCCATGTCGGCATTCGTCATCGCGTCCCGGTCCAGCTCGACACAATCGGTCTCGGTCATGCGCTTGTCTCCTGATCTTGGGTGGGTCCGGTGTAGCGGAGGAAGGCTTCACCGTTGCGGTTCTCGTACTCGAATTCCCCGCCACGGAAAGCGGCAGGCCCCGTCCCCCGATTGACCGCGGAGAGGAAGGTGCTCGTGATCCCGGTGGCGGTGGGGATGCGAGCCCACTGGCCGGGGCGGGTGCGGAGCTTCTTCGCGATCCGGTGGTAGTCGATCTCGTCGCGGGTCAGACGGAACTGTCTCGGGGGCAGTTCGTCTACGAACTCGATCGCTTCGAGTGCGGCGGCGGTGCGTCGGTTCACGCGGGGGTCTCCTCGAATGTGGTGCCCCAGTGGATGCCTCGGTCCCAGGCTGCGGCTACCTGTGCTTCGGTGGCGCCTGCCGCGAACGCTGCGGCTTCGGCGTCATGCTGTTCGGGGGTGGGGTCACCGTCGTGCAGGCCGTCTTCGTAGGCGGCGCGCCATGCGGCGGCGACGGTTTGGACTCGGGCGAGGGCAGCGGGTAGGGCTGCCGGGTTGGCGAGCAGGGTTTGCATCCGGTTCCTTCCGGGTGAGGGGGACGGCTCGATCCGTCGCGGGGGGGGGGCCCCCGCCGGGGGGGGGGGGGCGGCCCGTGCTTTGTGGGCTTTTTTTTTGTCCTTTCGGGGGGGTGGGGGCTTGGGGGGCCCGGCTCGGGGACTGGGGGGCGGATTCGGTTCGGGGCTGGGGGGCGGCAGCCTTGGCAGCGGCTGCCTGCTCAGCTGCGAGGGCGGCGCGGTTCGCGGCGAACCGGGCCAGCTCGGTGAAGAAGGTGCCGGTGCGGCGGCCGTCGATGAGGGCAGCGGCGCGGTCACGGGCCTCCTGCTCGGTCCAGCAGGGGCCGGTGTCGACGGTGCCGCCGGTGACGGGGTCGGTGATGGTGGCTTCGAAGCGGGGGCGGGGCATGGCGTTGGCGCGCTGGCGGGCCTCGGTGACGGTGATGGTGTAGGTGTCAGCGTCGGGGGCGTCGGCGATCTCGACGGTGGGGGCGACGCCGGTGCTGGTGATGTGGTCAATGATTTCGCGGGCTTCGGTGGCGTCGGTGGTGATGTGGGCGCCGCCGGCGGGGTGGGTGATGGTCCAGGTGGTCATGGTGTCCTCCGGTCTCGGGTGCGGGTCCGTCTCCCGCTCGGTGTATGACCATCATACATGTGGATGGTGTGGTGCGCACTCGGATCATAAAATTCGGCCCTCGACCCCCTGTATAGGGTGGTCGAGGGCCGATTTTCGCGTGTCTGTGTAGTTAGCCGCCCAGAATGCGGCGGTAGGTCGGGCTTTCACGGAGCCGCTGCTCGACGGGGGAGCGGTCGATCTGGTAGATCCGCTCACGGGAGAGGTTGGCGGCCTTGGCGATCTTGGTGACTGACACGCCCTCGGCGACGGCCTGACGGATCAGGTCATCACGTCGGGCGGTGGTGTTGGCGATGGCGTGGACGGCTTCAGCGATGTTTTCGAGGATGGTGCGTGGCGTCGTCACAGCGGCTCTCCGCACTGCTCGCATTCGCCGTCGCGCAGCGGGAGTCCGCAGGAGTGGCAGTGTGTCCTCTGCCGCTCGGCGATCTCGTGCTTGATGCGCTTCAGCTCGGCGATGACCTGCTTGGCTTGGTCGGGGGTGAGCCCGCCGACGACGTGGAGGGCGCGCTCACGCTCTTCCGGGTGGGTGTCGTAGAACGCGAACTGACTGAGCCGGGCGGTGGCGAACATGGTGTTGATGGCCGTCGCGACGTATTCGACGCTGAGGCCGAACTTGCGGGCGATGCCGTGCGGCCACGCGGCGACGTAGTCCGCGCCCTTCATCTCGATCATCTGTGTCATGCCCTAGTGTGTAGCGAGCTACGCGGAATGTCAAGTTCGCTACAAAACAGCTGATGGGGGTGTCCCCCCACCCCGCGCCGCCGCTGTCGCCCTCCTCCGATCCCCCTTCACCATCACCCACACATGCTGATGCACCCGCCCCGCCGACGACGTATTCGTCCACCACCTGCGCAGCATCCGATACATCGTCCCGACCGGCGTCACCAGAATGTGATGATTCACCGGCCGGAACCCCGCCCCCACCAGCAGGCGGGCGGTGTGCTCAGGCAACTGCCGCAGATGCCCGTCCGGGCCCCGCAGGTCCCCGGTCACCCACACCAAGAACCGGTCATCGGCCAGCACCCGATACGCATCGACAGCGACCGCCTCCACAGCAGCCAGATGCTCCGCCCAGCTCATCACCGACAAATCCCGCGGATCATCGCTGTAGCGCTCCGCGCAGTGATACGGCGGGCACGTCAGCACCGCATCCGCGCTACCGTCCGGCATGGTGGACATTTCCGCGACCGCATCACCGGTCACCCATCGTGCCAGCCCGCCCTGCGACACCTCCCGATTCGCGGCCGCCTGCCGCTCCGACAAATCGATCCCCACATAGTGGCGGCCGAGCCGGTCAGCGACCACACCGCGCACCGCGCCCCCAGCGAACGGGTCCACGATCAGCCCGCCCGGTGGGGTGTACCAGGTGATCAGCACCTCCGCGAGCATCGGATCGAACCGGCTCGTACCACCGGAGATGCGACGATGCCGCTCCGACGAGCGAGCACCGAGCAGCAGATGCTCATCCCGGCCGCCGGTCTCATCGCACGGCAGCCCACGCCACCACTTCTTTCGCGCCTGCCACTCCCCAGCACGACCGTCCAGCACCGTCCACGGATAGACACCGTGCACCGTGTAATCCGGGTAGTCGGCGGGGTCCACACCGTGGGTCAGCTCCCCATCACGCAGAGTCCTCATGGATGTGCCTTTCTCGCCGGAGCGTCCGGGCCGACTATCTCCGGGTAGTAGTGCTGCTCCCACTCCGCGCGGGACTTGTCCGAGCCGCGTGTCCCGCCGAGCGCCGACACCCGCAGCCACCGCCGATCCAACTGCCCCCCGAACGAGCAGCCGTACGCGGGATGCACCGGCAGGTCATGCTTGTACAGGTGCGCGAAAACATCGGTGGCTTCCCACACGCTGATCGGGCGGCAGGCGTACGGGCCGGCCTCCCCCCACCGGGCGTGCACCATCGCCCGGATACGGGATTCCTCAGCGCGGACACCGGAGATGTGGCGGCGCCCGAACTTCTTCTCGGCTTGAGCGAATCCGCCACGGGTGGAGCGCGCGGAGTCCTGGTGCCCGTCAGCGTCCTGCCACCAGCGTCGCGAGGTGGCGGCGGTGGTGATCTCCTCGTACCGCAGGTGCGGGTGCCGGGCGAGCATCTGGTCCCGCACGAGCAGGCAATCCGGGTTCTCCCACGTCTCCAGCCTGACCCACACCACCGGCATGCGGGTGACAGCGTCGGACTGGGCGAAAAGGTCGACCAGGACGGTGGAGTCCTTCCCCCACGAGGTGGACACGTATCCGCCGCCAGCAGCAGCGAACTGGTCGATGACGGTAATGGAGTGGTCGGCGAGCCGGTCGAGGCGCGCGGTGGCGGCCAGGCGCCGGTCGTATTTCTCCAGCCGCTCCCATGCCGCCAGGTCGGCGGGACTGTGCCGGGGAGAAGTGATCAGCATGCCACCCGCCCCCGCGATCGACGCGGCACCGACACGACATCTCGCGGCAGCAGCATCCCCATCGCGGGCGCTTTCAGCACCGCCGCGATATGACCGATGTCGTCGACGGTCGCATGCCGCTGCCCAGCTTCGATCCGAATCAGCTGGTCGTGCGTGAGGTGATGCCCCGCGGCTTCCAAGCGGTCACGCACCTGCGTGAGGGTGAGTCCGCGCGCTTTGCGGATCACCCTCATGTTCACAGCGAACGCCTGCCCGAACGGGCCCAGGTTGAGACGCGGGTTGCTCAAGTGCACACCACCTTCCGTGACAGGTGATGGTAGGGGGGCCGCACTCCTTGGAGGCTGCCTGTCGGGGAGGGCAGTGGGCGAGCGCGCCACCCGTCCGGTACACCGTCAGTGATCTGCCATTCCCGCACCCGCCCGTAGCCGCGGCTGTAGTGCTTACCGAGATGGGTGATGTCGGTGAGCATCCCCTCCAGCGTCGGCTGGTCGATGCTGGTGAGCTGCCAGGTGATCGTGTGGAGCCACACGACTGCGAGGGTGGTGTCACGCGCCTTGTGCGGTCCGAGCCCGCAATGATGCTTGCGGTCGCGGGTGTAGCGGGACATCTCGGCGGTGGCAGGCTTGCGCCGCATCTGGCCTGCGGTGTGGGCGGCGACATCGAGGACACCGGCCGAGCACTGCCATCCCCATGTGCCGCCGATCTCCCAGCGCCCGAGGGGGAGATCGAAATCGACCGGGTCGCTGGTGTCCATGGGCAGCCCGGACCGCTGCCACGCCACCCACGCCAGCGGCCCGTCCAGCATGAACGGGTGCGTGTCCACCCCGACAGCGGGGCCGTCGATGACGGCCACCACCTGCAACGGGGTACTCATCCGGCGATCTCGCTGAGCAGGGCGCGCACGTCGTCGGCGTTCTCGACCAGATGACTGGTCCACCAGGTCAGCGAGTCGCTGGTGTCGGGCAGGCCGGTGATGCTGCCTTGCCCGAACCCGACCGCGTTCTTCGCCGCCAAATGCACGCGCCCACCGGGCGCCCACAGGGCGAGCGCTGCTTCGAGCACACGCCGATGGGTGGAAGTGGCGGCAGGGGTCAGCCCGAAGCCACCCGACAGGACAGCGCCCGCTTTCAGCACCTGAAGGTCGTAGATCATCTGGGTGGTGCCGGTGAGATCGGCAGCGATGTCGAGGTACCGGTCGACGGGGGTGCCGGACACGTCGTGGCGGGTACCGAATTCCTCACCACGGTAGGCGGCGGCACCCTTACCGGCATGGGGCAGGGCGGCGGCGGTGGGGGGCAGGCGCCAGGCGTTCTCGCGGCACACGAGGATCAGCGGGTCGACCCGCAGGGTGCCGGAGATGATGTCGGATTGGGCCGCGTACCCGAGCAGGCCCAGCATCGGCAGGACAGCCTCGATCTTGCGGGGGAGTTCCAGATTGGTTTGGGCGCCGGTGGAGGTGACTGCACCACCGGACCACAGCAGGTCGACGACGGGCTTGGACAGAGACCCGTCCGGCAAGTCGAGGGTGGTGGCGAGATGCCAGGCGAGAGCGTTACGCAGACCGTGCCGGACCGAGTTCGCAGACACGAACGGAACCTGGGCTTGGGTGCCGTCCGGCTGGATCACGGTCTCGCTGCGCAGCAGGGCGGTGTTACCGGAGTTTCCGGCGCCGTGATGCAGGGGGGTGGTGAGGGTGATGGTGACCGGGATCGGGGCGTGCAGGGCAGGGGTGAGGGCGGTCATTTCGTGGCTGCTTTCTTCTCGGAGCGGGTGACGCGGGTCAGGGCGACGATGTACACGGATTCACGGGCGATCGTCTCCACCCAGTCGGCCCAGTGCGTGTCGAGGATGGGGGCGACACGAGCGACCGTTTTGGCGGATTTCTCCGACAGGGTGTCGATCTGGAGTTTGCGGGCGGCGATGGTGATGGCGTGCCCGGCGTTCTCTCCGCCGGCGGCGCCGGTTTCCAGAGCGGTTTGGGCGCGATGCCACCAGTTGGCGACGCCGATGACGTCTGTGCTGGCGGAGTCGAGAAGGGCGGACAGCAGGTCGATACTCACATCGACCAGATCCATGGTGGTGTCGGTCATTTCATGGTCTCTTTCGTGATCGTCCAGAGGGCCAGCTCCAGCAGAGGGGACTGCTGGTAGGGGGTGAGGGGGGTGGCGTGGGTGCGCCACTGGTCGAGCGCGGCCCGGGTTTTCACCGAGGCCGGTGGATGCCCGGTGAGGATGTCGTCACCGGATACACCCATGCGACGCAATGCGAGGGCATGGGCGTGCACGTCCCGCCACTGGGTGGGGGTGGCGGTGACGTTCACGGTCTCCATCCGCACCGTCCACCGTCCGCGCCCACGATTGACGGTCCCGTACGGCAGGACATGTTTTTGCCCGGACACTGCGACCGTCACCAGCCATTCCCCTTCCGGCGGGTCGGCGAGGATCGCGGTGATGGGGGCAGGGTCGGCGCGGTTGGTGAGACACAGGCCGGGCCGGTCTTGCACGTACGCCTTTTCGTGTGACGCCGGCAGTGTTTCGCCGGGGGCTGCGATGATCGACCACAGGCGTAGGGTGCCGAGTCCTTTGCCGGAGCAGCACCACAGTGCAGCGGGCCCGACTCGTCCGCTGCCGGTGCGCCACAGGGATGGGTCGGTGAAGTTGCTGCCGAGGGCTTTGCCTGCGTCGGCGGTGCGTTCACACCAGGCGCCGGAGATCGCGCATATCGCGGGATGATCGGCGAGCAGGGCGTCTGCTGACGGGATCAGCTCCGGGTTTCCGGCGAGCTGCCACACCAGGTCCACGGCGGCGGTCATGCGGGGATCTCACGGGTGAGGAGGAGTCCGGCGCCGTACGCTTTCGCGCGCCCGACTCCGGTGATGATGAGGTTTTCCAGCAGGTCTGGGTTGGTGACGGTGCCGGTGGCGTGGATGGCGGCCAGATGATGTGTGACGCGGTCGCTGTGCCGTCGCCCGTGTCGTCCGCCGAGTGGGGTCACGTCGATGGTGTGGAGGTTGACAGCGTCACCGAGTTTGCGGGTCACCCAGTCGGGGATGTCGTCGGCGGGGATGGGGTGGCGTTTCCCGCGTGTGTCGTGCGTGAATTCTTGGCGGGTCGGGTTGGCGATCAACGCGAGGTGCAGGCGCACGCCGATGGCGTGCCTGGTGCGTCGGGCGTTGGTGTGGTGTTCGGCGACGAGCCCGTCGAGCTTGGCGGTGTCGATCGGGTGGCCGGACTGCACGATCAACTGGTGCGGGGACGGGAGCGCCCACAGGGTGCGTTCACCTGCCGCGTAGGCGATGGTGCGGTGCATGGCTTGGCTGTCGAGGGTGAGGCGTCTCGCGTTCCGGGTCAACGCCAGCTTCGTCAGGTGCACTTCCATATCAATGGTCCTCTTCCTCGGCGGCGAGGGCGGCGAGCTTGCGATGGTGCTCGCTGGTCAGCAGATCCACCACGGCCTCCTCGTCACGCTCGTCATCGTCGGCGCATTCGTAGCTGGGGCACTCGCATGCAACGCTGTATGAGTCGAGGCCGGCGCAGCGACCACTACCGCCGCGCCGGTGTGTCTCTTTGTCGTGCCCGCAGTCGCAGAACGGCACCCACTCATCCCAGCTCACGAGCCGCCCCCGATCGTGCGCTCACAGCGGCACCACCGACATCCCTTGCTCGAAAGTCGCGAACCGCTTCAAGCATTCACCACACTCGACGAGGCCATCGTCTTCACGGCAGCTCTCGAAATGGCGGCGTTCGCTCGCGACGCAAGCGGAGCAAGCTACGGCGTCGTCGTGCCCATGCCAGTCCGTCCAGTACTCGGCGGCGTCGGTGCAGCCCTCAACTTTGATGGCGCATTCAGGTGTGAAGGTGAGGTGCGCGATGCTGTCCACGCGCTCGCTGGTTTGCGTGCTCACTCGGCCACCCCGGCGCGTTCGAGCCAGACGAGGCGGCGGGTGATCCGTGACCCCAGGTAGGCGAACCAGTGGTGCGGGTTCCACCAGGAGGCGCGACGGTAGGTGTCGCGGAACAGGTGGCGTACGTACCAGTTGCCGTCGTCGCCTTCGCCGAGGAGGAGGCGGGTGCCGCTGCTGATGCGGTCGGCGGATTCGGACCAGTGCTCATAGACGGGAGCGCTGGCGAGTACGGGAGCCATCGGGATCGCGTCGCACGGGAGGGTGAGGAGGTTGCCGTAGTCCTGTCCGTCGGGGCCGATCTCCCGCCACCAGCAGGGCATCCGGTAGGCGATGTTCCCGCCCGGCAGCAGCACCACCGGGGTCACAGGCTTGGGCGCCTTGGTCACCGCTGCACCCCTTCCTCGATGCCTTCACCGCGGGCATCCCAGCCAGCAAGGAACGCCTTGTGTGCTTCGTTGAGGGCGGCAGCACTCACCCCGTACGCCTTCCGGTAGGTGGCCCATGCGATGGTTCGGGCCTCGGCGTTGGTGTTGCGGTCGCTCATGACTTGTCCTCGGCGGCACTTGGCGGGGTGGGGTTGATGTCGATGTGGAGCGGTTCGAGGGAGAAGAAGAGCACGCTGAACTGCTGGGTGGGAGCCATGCCGAACTTCGTCTTGGCGTGTTCGATGACATCCTGGTAGGCCCGATCGCGCCGGGTGCCGATGGCGGTGTAGACGCCTTCGAGCGTGTAGGTGTTGCTGCCTCCGGTCTGGTTGTTGAAGGTGAGCGTGATGATGTAATGCAACTCGTGTGTGGTCATCGGTTCCCTTTCCGCAGGCAGTGGTAGATGGCGGTGGCTGCGTCGGCGATCAGTCCGAACAGGCCGGGCCGCAGCTCGGGCATCGGCTCGGGCATGGCACGCAGCACGGGCGGCAGCGGATCGGATTCGGGCGGGTGGTAGTCGCCACGCAACTGGCCCCGCCGCAACGACAGGTCCACCAGTTCAGCGATACGGTCGGGCTCGCTCACAGGCCGGCCTCCTCGGCGATGGGGGTGAATCCGCGGGCGGTCAACCCTTCGGGGGTGACCAGGATTTCCGGGTCGGGATACTGCTCTAAGCCTTCGCAGTGCAACCGCGCCAACCAGATCTCGCCGATGACGGGGGCGGGCAGGTGTTGCAGGGGGCCGAGTGTCCAGCCGCCGTGGTTGCGGATGCGGCGGATCAGGGTGACCCGATACTCCTCCCCCTCAGCGGTGGTGTTGTTGCGGTACACGGCACCTTCGTTGAGGGCGCTCATGTGCGGGCCTTCCTCGTGGGTGGGGTGGTGACACTGCCTTGGGTGAACTGGGTGCAGTGGCAGCCGCGGCCGAGGGGGCCGGGGCTCATGCACTTGTCGCGGCGATGCAGGTGGGTGGCGCGGCGGTGCCCGCACTCGCACAAGACGGTCTGCTCAGACATGGGGGTTCTCCTCGGCGATGGCGTCGATGATGGCGAGCACTTCGGTGAGTGCCATGTCGTAGCCGCGCCGGGCGGGGTTCTTGTACTCGCCGGTGTGGATGTTCACGGTGGAGCTGGTGCGGTGCTTCTCCAACCGGGCCGTGATCCGGGCACGCAGTCCGCGCCACTCGATCAGTTCGGCGGCCATCAACCGCATCGCCCGATCCTCGGGCCAGAAGTCGAGATCCTGGGGAGTGCTCGTGCAGCACCGCAACTGCTCATCGGTTACGCGGTCGAGGCGTTCGGTCGGTTCCGTCTGCTCGGTCATGGGTTCTCCTGATGTGGGGGAGGGGCCCGCCTCTCACGGGTGGAGATGCGGGGCCCCTCAGCGGGTTAGTGGGGGTGGGCGGCGGTGGACGGGTCGGGGTCCGGGATGTGGGTGTGGTCGTCGTCGTCCCAGCCGCGACGCCGCCAGCAGATCGGGCACCACGAACGGGTGTGCCGCTGGTCGGCGTACAGCTCGCCACCGAACACGAGGAGCCACAAGGGGAAAGCGACTGCCGCGATGCGGTCGCCGTACCCGGTCGCCCAGTTCACGAGCACCGCCACCGCGGCCACAGTGATGAGCACCCAGGCGAGGCGGTGGACGAGGCGGGCGACGCGATGCCAACGGCCACCGACTCGCAGCCCGTGCGGGGTGGGGCCCTCAACGGGTTGCCGGGTGTAGCAGAGGGTGGGGCATTCGCCGTGGAACTCGTGCCGGTACCCGACAGTGAGCGGGGCGAGCGCGGCCAGGATCGCTGCCAGGAACACCCAGGCGGGCAG
>NZ_JARWRU010000534.1 GCF_029867845.1 Nocardia farcinica
GGCCTACTGAGACCGGGTGATCCGGCGCCGGACCTCCCCGCGCCGGGTAGCCGCCCCCATCACCAACACAGCGCCCGCGCCCGTTCCCGCAGGTCGAAGCGCCGCACCGCGGTCAGCAGTTCGGGCAGGAACCCCTCGGGCCTCGGCAGCTCGTAGCCGGGCGGCCACAGCCAGCGGCGTTCGTCGCCCGAGGCCGAACTCGACTCGCTGAGCAGGGGCAGGGCGATCTCCTCGTCCCTGCCGAGGATGCGCGCGCCCGCGTCGGTGAGCAGCAGCTGGTGTGCGGGGGCCACGACGGGCAGGCCGTCGAGCAGGAAGGTCCACCGGCCCGCTCTGGGATCGGTGAACACCGGGCCCGCGAGTTGCTCGGGTTGCAACTGGTGCTGCACGACCGCGCCGAGGGCGTCGGGCAGGACGACCACCCCGATCCTGCCCACCCTGAGCATCACCTGGCGTCCCGCCAGGGTGACCGGGAATCCGTAGGTGTCCCGGTAGGTCAGGTAGCTGTGCCGCACCGCCATGGACGTTCACCTTCACATTTCGCTCGACCGGAGAGTGACCTGTAACACATACACCGGTCACGGCTCGATGGTGGCCTGATCGGCGGCGCAGGACAACAGATTGTCCGCATCAGTGGGACGATCCCCAGCGGGTCCGCCGCGGTGTGCGGACCGGGCACAATCCGCGCGCCATCCGCTCCGGCCCGCGCGATTGACCTGCTCGTGCCGGGGTACGCGCCGCACATGGAGATATTGGTGATCATCGGAATCGCCGTGCTGGTCGGCGCGGTCGTCGTGTACCGCAAGGGCAAGGGCCGCGACCGCAAGCCGAGCACCCCGGAGGTGCCCGGCAACGACGGGCGGTGAGTGATGTCCATGGACCCCGACCCCGATCGCACACCCGACCTGGAGGCGGGCGGCGGTGTCCGGCCCCGCGCCACCCCCCCCGACCCCCCGCCGACCACCGGGCACACGGCACCCGCGCCCCGCACCAGCACCCACATACCCCCGCCCCGGGTAGGCGCCCTCG
>NZ_JARWRU010000535.1 GCF_029867845.1 Nocardia farcinica
CGCGCCGCCCGCGCCACGCCCGACCCGCGGACAGCCGCCGCACAGGGGCGTTTTCCCGGCACGGAATCCACTTTCCCACCCTGCCCGGCCACGTCGGAGTACTTTGGCGAGAGGCACCTTCTCATGCGACTTCTCTGCGACGAGGAAGTGAAGCAGGCACATGGATGCGCACCACGACGATCGCCGCCGTACTGCCGGAACACGCACGGCGAGCGAGAAATTGGAGCAGGTCGTCATCCGGTTCGCCGGTGATTCCGGCGACGGGATGCAGCTGACCGGCGACCGTTTCACCCACGAGGCCGCCGCTTTCGGCAACGACCTGGCCACCCAGCCGAACTTCCCCGCGGAGATCCGCGCGCCACAGGGCACGCTACCGGGCGTGTCGTCGTTCCAGATCCAGATCGCCGACTACGACGTGCTCACCGCGGGCGATCAGCCCGACGTGCTGGTGGCGATGAATCCGGCCGCGCTGCGCGCCAATCTGGGCGATCTGCCGCGCGGAGCGACGGTCATCGTCAACACCGACGAGTTCACCAGGCGCACGCTGACCAAGGTCGGCTACCCGGCCGACCCGCTGACCGACGACACGCTCGCCGATTTCGTGGTGCACCAGGTGCCCATGACCTCGCTCACCCTCGCCGCCACCGAGCGGGCCGGGGTCGGCAAGAAGGATGCCCAGCGCGCGAAGAACATGTTCGCCCTCGGCCTGCTGTCGTGGATGTACGGCCGCCCGCTCGGCGGCACCGAGCGCTTCCTGCGCGAGAAGTTCGCCGCCGTCCCCGCCGTCGCGGAGGCGAACATCCTGGCGTTCCGGGCGGGCTGGAACTACGGCGAGACGACCGAGACCTTCGCGACCACCTACGAGATCGCGCCCGCCGCCCTGCCGCCGGGCACCTACCGCCAGATCACCGGCAACACCGCCCTGGCATACGGGCTGATCACCGCGGGGCAGCTGTCCGGGCTGCCGGTCTTCCTCGGCACCTACCCGATCACCCCGGCCTCGGACATCCTGCACGAACTGAGCAAGCACAAGCGTTTCGGCGTGACCACCTTCCAGGCCGAGGACGAGATCGCCGGCATCGGCGCGGCGCTCGGGGCCGCGCTCGGCGGTGCGCTCGGAGTGACCAGCACCTCCGGTCCCGGCCTCGCGCTGAAGAGCGAGACGATCGGCCTGGCGGTGATGACGGAACTGCCGCTGCTGGTGATCGACGTGCAGCGCGGCGGGCCGTCCACCGGCCTGCCGACCAAGACCGAGCAGGCCGACCTGTTGCAGGCGCTGTACGGACGCAACGGCGAGTCCCCGGTGGCGGTGCTCGCGCCGCGTTCACCCGCGGACTGTTTCGACACCGCGGTGGAGGCGGCCAGGATCGCGCTGACCTATCGCACCCCGGTGCTGCTGCTGTCCGACGGGGCCATCGCCAACGGCTCCGAGCCCTGGTCCATCCCCGACGTCTCCGCCCTCGACCCGATCGACCCCGGCTTCGAGCCGCACGCCGACGGGGACGCACCCGCCTTCCTGCCCTACGCCCGCGACCCGGAGACCCTGGCCAGGCCGCTGGCCGTGCCGGGCACGCGGGGCCGCGCGCACCGTATCGGCGGTCTGGAGAAGGCCGACGGCAGCGGCGACATCTCCTACGATCCGGCCAACCACGAGCTGATGGTGCGGCTGCGGCAGGCCAAGATCGACGGCATCACGGTGCCCGATGTGGTGGTCGACGACCCCGACGGCCGCGCGGAACTGCTGATCATCGGCTGGGGCAGCTCCTACGGCCCGATCGGCGAGGCGTGCAGGCGGGCACGGCGGCGGGGCGTCCCGGTCGCCCAGGCGCACCTGCGCCACCTGAACCCGCTGCCGGCGAACCTGGGCGAGGTGCTGCGCCGCTACCGCACGGTGGTGGCGCCGGAGATGAACGGCGGCCAACTGGCCATGCTGCTGCGTGCCAGGTACGTGGTGGACGTGCGCCCGTGGACGAAGATCGCGGGTACCGCCTTCTCGGCGAGCGAGCTGGTCGGGGTGATCGACGCCGCGCTGGACGGCTCGCTGGCGGATCTGGAACAGGACAAGGCCTTCACCGCCCGCGCACGGGCCTGCTACCTCGGGAGTGACCGATGACCATCATGGAGCCCTCGCCGCTGGTGCGCGCCGACCTCGGCCTGACCGGGGTCTCCGGCGTGCCCGCCGCCGACGCGCCGCAGAAGGCCAAGGACTACACCTCCGACCAGGAGGTGCGCTGGTGCCCCGGCTGCGGCGACTACGTCATCCTGGCCACCGTGCGCGGCTTCCTCGCCGAACTCGGATTGCGCAGGGAGAACCTGATGTTCGTGTCCGGGATCGGCTGCTCGAGCCGGTTCCCGTACTACCTGGACGCCTACGGCATCCACTCGATCCACGGCCGCGCGCCCGCCATCGCGACCGGGCTCGCGGTGACCAGGCCGGATCTGTCGGTGTGGGTGGTCACCGGTGACGGCGACGCGCTGTCCATCGGCGGCAACCACCTGATCCAGGCGCTGCGCCGCAATGTCAACATGACGATCCTGCTGTTCAACAACCGGATCTACGGGCTGACCAAGGGCCAGTACTCGCCGACCTCCGAGCGGGGCAAGGTCACCAAGTCGACGCCGCTGGGGTCGGTGGACCACCCGTTCAACACGCTGTCGGTGGCCCTCGGCGCGGAGGCCACCTTCGCCGCCCGGGCGCTGGACTCCGACCGGCAGGGCCTGACCGAGGTGCTGCGCGCCGCGGCCACCCATCGCGGCACCTCGTTCGTGGAGATCCTGCAGGACTGCCCGATCTTCAACGACGGCTCGTTCGACGTGCTGCGCCGCGACAACGCCGCCGACCACCTGATCCCGGTGCGCCACCGACAGCCGATCACCTTCGGCGCCGAGGGCGAATTCGCCGTGGTGCGTTCGGGTTTCGGGTTGACGGTGGCGCGCACCGCCGAGGTCGATCCCGGCGAGATCGTGGTCCACGACGCCGCCTGCGACGATCCCGGCTACGCCTACGCGCTCGCCCGCCTCGGCGATCAGGAGCTGACGCACGTGGTCACCGGTGTGCTGCGCAGCGTGGAGCGGCCCACCTACGACGACGGGGTGCGCGCGCAGAACGTCGCCGCCGCCGAACGCGCACCGCTGGGACCGGATTCGCTGCAACGGCTGCTCGACGGCCCGGAGACCTGGACGGTGGGCTGAGCCGGACGACGAGCCGGTGCGGCTCAGTCCTTGCCCGCGAAACCGAGGCCGATGACGGCGTCGCGCTCGGCGGCCAGTTCGGCCACCGAGGCCTCGATGCGGTCGCGGGAGAACTCGTCGATCTCCAGGCCCTCGACGATGCGGTAGCGGCCGTCGGCGCAGGTGACCGGGAACGAGCTGATCAGCCCCTCGGGCACACCGTAGGAGCCGTCCGAGGGCACCGCCATCGAGGTCCACTCCCCCTCCGGCGTGCCGAGCACCCAGTCGTGGATGTGGTCGATGGCCGCGCTGGCCGCGCTCGCCGCCGAGGACGCGCCCCTGGCCTGGATGATGGCGGTGCCGCGCTGCTGCACGGTGGGGATGAACTCCTCGGCCAGCCACTGCCGGTCGACCAGTTCCAGGGCGGGTCTGCCCGCGACGGTGGCGTGCGTGATGTCGGGGTACTGGGTGGCGGAGTGGTTGCCCCACACCGCGATCCGGTGGATCTCCGCGCCTGGCACACCGGTCTTGGCGGCCAGCTGCGCGATGGCGCGGTTGTGGTCCAGGCGCGTCATGGCGGTGAACCGCTCCGCGGGCACGTCAGGGGCGTTGCTCGCCGCGATGAAGGCGTTGGTGTTGGCCGGATTGCCGACGACGAGCACCTTCACGTCGCCGGCCGCGACGGCGTTGATGGCCCTGCTCTGTTCGGTGAAGATCTGCCCGTTGGCGGCCAGCAGGTCGGCCCGCTCCATCCCCGCGGTGCGCGGGCGCGCGCCGACCAGCAGGGCCACGTTCGCGCCCGCGAAGCCGACCTCGGGGTCGTCGCTGATGTCGATCGAATCGAGCAGCGGGAAGGCGCCGTCCTCGAGCTCCATCGCCACGCCCTCGAGCGAGGCCACGGCCGCCGGGATCTCGAGCAGTCGCAGACGGACCGGGGTGTCGGAGCCGAGCATGGCCCCGGACGCGATGCGGAACAACAGGCCGTAGGCGATCTGCCCGGCCGCACCGGTGACGGTGACGGTGACGGGGGCGTTCCGTTCGGCGGCGCTCACCACAACTCCTCGGGGTCGACGACGTGTCGCTGCCTACCCTAGCGATGCTCACGCCCGCCGGACCCGGGTGGTGAGCTACGGAACACACCGCCCGCGCACCTACGGCGCGGCGCGGAAACCGGGACCGGTCACAGCAGTTCGGCGACCTCGCGATCGGTGAGCACGATGGGCGAGACGTAGTCCTTGGCGCGGGCCAGTCGCGCCGCGCGGTACAGCGGCCGCTCCTGGAGTCCGGCGTCCCTCGCCTCGGCGCGCAACTGCCGCACGAGCAGTTCGGAGACCGCCACCGTGGTGGCGGTGCTGCCCGCGGCGAGAGCGTCGGCCAGCCTGCGCAGGCCGAGCACGTGCAGCTCGCGTCCGCTGCCGGTGTCGGTGTACATGGCCAGCGGGATGAGCTGGCGCCGCCCGCCGCCGGTCAGGCGCAGCGCCCCCCGGCTCACCCGGCCCGGGTAGACCAGCATTTCCACCCCGTCGGCGGTGGCCACCTCGATCCGCTGCTCACCGAGCAGCGTGCGCGCGTGCACGACGCCACCGGTCAGCCAGATGCGGCGGCGGCCGAGAGCGAGCGCCGAGAGCGCGGTCGGCACCGCGACCACGAGGCCGATGGCCAGCGCGACCGGCCAGGACAGGAACAGCGCGGCGATCAGGCCTGCGCCGACGCCCGCGCCGATCACCGCAAGCGTCAGTTTGCGCAGCATCGGGGCGAACATCTCCGGCGCCACCAGGTCGAGCCCGACCGGCCCGTCGGCGGGCCGCCCGCCGTTCGCGTCCACGTCTCACTCCTTCACGCGCATGCCGCCACCGGGCGCACGGGCCCGCGCCCCCGCGGCCGGGCAACCGGTCCGCCGGGCGGGGGCGGGGGGGGGGGGCGAACCCCGGGGGGGCGCCGCCCCCCGGGGGGGTTTAAACAAAACGCGCCCCCCCCGCCC
>NZ_JARWRU010000536.1 GCF_029867845.1 Nocardia farcinica
CGGCCCCCCCCCCCGCCCCCCCGCGCGCCCCACCGGCCGGCGGGGGCGGGCCGGGCGGGGCCACGAAGGCACGGGTGCGGTCGGCGCGCGACGGCGGCACGTTCACCATGGCCGCGAGCTGCCGTCGGGCGACGGGGCTCTGCAACACCTGCGCGAGCGACTCGAGTTCCGGCGCGGGTTCCTCGCGGATCGCGCGGACCACGTCCTCGCACCAGCTCTGCCAGTGCTGCACCCGCACCCCGAGACCGCCGAGGGCGGTGCCCGCGACGATCTGGTCGAGCGTGGCCGGTTCGGCGGTCAGGTGGTAGGTGTGGCCCCAAGCCTGGGGACGCAGCACGATCTCCGCCGCCACCCGGCTCACCCAGTCCACCGGCGCGCCGTTGAGGCAGCGGAAGCCGGGGACGGTGCGGAAACGCAGCAGCGCGGCGGTGATGCCGCTGTTGAGGTCGCGCGGGTTGTGCGCCCCGGTCTCCGGGTGGGTGCCGATACCGCCCGGCCGCAAGACGGTCACGGTCAGGCCGTGCTCCCGCGCCCGCCGCAGGATCGCCTCGGCGGCCCACTTGCTGCGGTCGTAGCCGATCGGCAGGGTGGCCACGGGGGCGGTCGGATCGTCCTCCCCCAGCGACGGCGCCTCGACCCCGTTGAACACCGCCAGCGAGGAGATGTGGTGGATCGGTGTCGACCCGCCGGCGCAGGCCAGCTCGGCGAGGGTGAGCGGGCCGAGGACGTTCGTGCGGCGCAGCGAGGGATAGCCGCGCAGGAAGTCCACCGCGGCGGCCGCGTTGACGATCGAATCCACCTGCGTGGCCAGGGCTTCCCATGCCGGCCCGGAGAGTCCGAGCCGAGGTTCGCGCAGATCGCCCGCCAGCGGGGTGACCCGGCGCAGCACCTCCCGTGAGGCGGGCAGGGCATACCGGCCCAGCGCCTCGATCAGCCGCTGCCGCGCGGCCTCGTCGTCCTCGGCCCTGACCAGGCACACCACGTGGGCGTCACTGTGGCGCAGCAGGTCGAGCAGCAGGTGGCTGCCGAGGAAGCCCGTCGCGCCGGTGAGCAGGATGTGCTCGGGGGCGACCCGTTCCGCCGGGGTGACCAGCGGGAGCCGGTCGGCGGCCGAGAGATCGGCGAACAGCTGGGCGAGGTCGTCGGTGGCGCCGGGTGTTCCCGGCACCGGTTCGCCGGGCGGTGCGCCGCTGGGCGCAGCGAGGTCCGCGGCGGGGACGCAGGCGACCGGAGCGACGGCCGCGGGGCGACTTCCCGCGGCGACGCCGGTCGTGGCGGGCGGTTCCGGCACGGCCGGGCGATGGGCGAGCCACCGCTCGGCCAGCCTGCGGGGGCGGGCGTCGAAGAAGACCGTGTCCAGGTCGAGGTGGACATCGAGTTCCCTCGCCAGGGCGGAGACGAACTCGACGGCGGCCAGGGAGGTGCCGCCCGCGTCGAAGAAGTCGGTGTCCTCCTCCAGCGGGGAGGTGCTGAACCGCTTGGCCACGGCGGTGATCGCGGCCGTCAGCGTCGGCATAAAGCGCGGCGGCAGATCGGGC
>NZ_JARWRU010000537.1 GCF_029867845.1 Nocardia farcinica
CTCTGGTTCCCTCGGCTCGTGCAGTGGTTCGGCCGATCGAATCCCGCAGCAACCCGGAGCGCACGTTCTCGCCGTTTCGCGGTGAACACGACACGTTCAGCGAAACGGTCGAGACGCGGGGTCGCCAGTACTGCCGCCTGCTGCCCGGCCCCCCCGGTCCCCCCCCCCCCCCCCCGGGGGGTTGTGCTCCCGTGCCCCACCCCCCCCGGGTGCGGCTCGAACGGATCTCACCGCCGCCAGCGTCACAGCCTCCGGCGGAGGCATTTCCCAGCGAGTACTGCAGCGCGCTACAGCGGCCATCGGAATGTCGGCCACCGAGGGTGCCCTTCCTCAGCTTCGGGCCGCGACCGACCCGACGGCCCGCGGGGGACAGTTCTTCGGCCCGATGCTCATCGCGCGAGGCGCCCCTGTGAGCCGACCGGTCGCCCAGCACCCAGGATTGGGTCGATCCATCGATGTCCTATGGCAAGTCTCCGAGCGGGAGACCGGCATCCGGATCGATCTCCGGTCGAATTCCCACTGACCGTTGCGATGATGCCGCCTCGACGAATTCGGTCTACGAGCGAGGCCGGCGACCGAAGCCATCCACCTTCGGTCGTCATCCGAGCAGGAAGGCGAGCTTCCCACCGGCCAGCTCAGGCGAGATCCCGACGACTTCGGTGCTAACCATACCCGCGATGACCAGCGGGTCCCGCGACAGACGGTGCGTCAGTTGGCAACGACTGATGTTGTGCGCCAACACGACTCCGCCCCGACCTTCGTCGATGGTTCCGGCCAGCAGAAAGACTCCTTCACACAATCCGCGTTCGATCCACTCCCGGTGTCCGGACTCTTCGTAGGCGCCTCACTGCGGTAGGTCGAGAACCTCTGCAGGACAATGAACATGACTTCTCTCAATTGCGCCCGAGGTAGTCGACGGACGCACCGGCCGCCGTGACCCACGGCCACGACGGCAAGACGTCCGAGCCCGGCTACTTGCGGATCCGCCGCCCCACCTTCTTGGTGATCGCCGGGATCTTGGACGCGGCCATCAGAGTGCGGAACGGCCAGCTGTCGTCGCGCGGCAGGATCCCGGCTCGCTGCACACCGTCGAGGAAGTCGTAGAGGGTCTCGCCTTCCTCCATCAGCCCGTCCTTGTTGAAGTGGTAGCGGTCAACGGCCGGGGCCTGGATGAACCGGCCGGTGCCGTAGATGGTCGGTGCGGTCTTGTCGTAGGGATGCAGGCGCAGCGGGCCGCTCCAGTGACCGCTGCCGATGTAGCGGATGACCGTGCGTACGGTGCCGTCGGGCTTGACGTCGATGTAGACCTGATCGGGCAGCGGATCGTAGCGCCAGTCCGGGATCGCGTCGAAGAAGGCGAAGTTGTACTTGACGAACTCGTCGATACCGACGATGGTGCGGCCGAACGTGGTGACGTCGGTGTAGCGGATGTCGGGAGTGTAGAGCTCGTCGTTGATCGACATGTCGCGCACCAGGAAGCTCCACCAGTACTTCTTGGCCCATGTCATCAGCCATGACAAGTCGGTGCCGTGGCATTCGCTGAGGTAGTCGAGCTTGATCGCGAAGGAATCGAACCACTCCTGTGTGGTCGCTTGCAGCTCGGCCTCGGGGATCGCGCGGATCGGAACCGCCCGATTGGACTCCAGGAATTCCGGCACCGGACGTGACAGGCGCGGCTGAGCCAAGGCTCGCTGGAATTCTTGCTCGTCGAACATGCCGACTCCTCGTGTTCCGGTTCGGATCCCCATCGACCCGATGATGAATCACATGATTCATGTAGAATCAGATGATGTCAATGGGCGGTCTGGGTGGAGAGAACCCGACGATGAGAGCATCAGGACCATGAGCTCTCCGAAGTTGTGGCGTGGACAGACGTTGCAGGACCGTTCGACCGACCGCCGTGAACAGTTCTTGATGGTGGGTCAGCGAATCCTGGGCTCCAAAGGCGTGGCCGCGGTGACGATGCGGGCGGTGGTGCGCGATGCTGACTTGAGCCCGCGCTACTTCTACGAGACGTTCAGCACCCGTGAGGACTTGATCACCGCTGTCTACGACCGTGTCGAAGCAGAGCTGATCAAGCGTCTCCAAGCCGTCGACCTCACAGCGGGATTACCGGAGGCGATCCGTTCGGTGTTCGAGATCTGCGCCGACTATTTCGATGAGGACCCGGGCCGTGCGCGGATCCTGTTGCGCGAGCCGCAGGGCGACGACACGCTGCGACGGCACAGTGCCGATCGGGTGCCGACATTCCTTCGGGCCGTGATGCCGATCTTGGGCGCTCACGCCGGCGACCTGCTCCCGACCTCGGACAAGCAGCTCGCGATCGCGGCGACAGCACTGAGTGGTGCGCTGGTGTCGCTGTATCTGGACTGGATCGACGGCATTCTCGCGGTCGAACGAGAAGAGGTAGCAGCCGCGGCGGTAGATATCGTGTTCGCGCTGTCGACTGCGGTCGGGCGGGGGTAACTGCCGGGTCGGCGCACGGGCAGACGAAGTCCCGAATCGACCACTGCCTGGCCCGGCCGGATAACCGGAGCCTATTTGGTGGTAGGCATGGCCCCGTCGAGTCCGCCGACGTCGGT
The DNA here is from genome assembly GCF_029867845.1 of Nocardia farcinica. Lineage (GTDB taxonomy): Bacteria > Actinomycetota > Actinomycetes > Mycobacteriales > Mycobacteriaceae > Nocardia > Nocardia farcinica_A. Next base: position 2,583 of record NZ_JARWRU010000537.1, read on the forward strand.
GATCTTCCAATCCTGGTTCTTGTCGAGTGTCACCGTGTAGGTGACGGTGGCCTGCGTCCCGTCGGCATTCTGGGCGCTGCTCGAGGTCACGTTCACGAACGCGCTCACGATGTAGATCCCGCCGGTTTCGGAGGTGACCTTCGCGGTGATGGGTGTCGCGGTGGACTGCCAGCGCAGCGGCACCAGTATTTGTTCGAGGGTGGGTGCGGTGGTGTCGAACTTGGTGGCGAGTTGTTGTGTCGTACCGGCTTTGAGCTTGACCAGCCAGGCGTCGAGCTTCTGGTTGTCGTGAATCGCCCCGGTGAGTCCGGAGACCTATCGGTGTGATAGCCCCGCCGTTGGCTGGGCTGGTTGTTGAGCGTAGTGGGCGGCCTCCATTTCCGCTGGTGGGATGTCACCGCAGTACCGGTAGAGGCGGCGGTGGTTGAACCAGTCGACCCATTCGGCGGTGGCGAATTCCACGTGATCG
>NZ_JARWRU010000538.1 GCF_029867845.1 Nocardia farcinica
ACAAACCCCCCCGGGCGCCCCCCTCGCCCCCCACCCCCCCGCGTCGGGGGTAACCCCCCCCCCCCCATCAGGGGCCCCACCCTATCCGTCCGCAGGCCCCCCTTTTCGTCTGCCGATTTCAGCGCAGCGAAGGCTGGTAACGGTAGGAGTTGCTGCGCGAGAGCGCGAACTCGAAAATGCCCACCCCGGCCACCCCGTCCAGATCGAAGGCGCACAGCCGGTCGGTCAACGCCGAGTCCAGGGTGCGCGGCGAGATCGAGCCGTCCAGCGGGTAGCGGTCGGACTCGATGTGGTCGAGCCCGTGCGAGATCCCGTGGTGCCCACCGTATCCGGCGCCTGCCATGTAACCGCCGCCGACACCGGCGTCGGCGTGCATCAGATGCCTGCGCCCCGAGGCGGTACGCACTTCGACCTGTCCGCCGGTCAGGTCCAGACCGTCGGTGAACTCGAGCGCGTGCCGCACATCGATGATCGGGTCGAGGGTGCCGTCTTCTGCCATGATCGCCCCTTCGAGCAGCAGCCGCTCGTGTGTGCGGGTCTCGACGAGCAGGAAGCCGACGGCGAACTCCGGGAACTGCGCCTGATACCAGATGTGCAGGCCCTGACCGCCGGACATGGTCCGCACCCCGCGGGAACGATCCCGCTGCCCGTACCAGCCGTCCACCCGGGTGCCGACGCCGTCGATGGTGAGCGTGCCCTGGTACCGCCCGGATTGGAAGAGATGATCGAAGGCGGTGCGTTGCGTGGAAGCGTTGGTGACCGCGATCGTGCCGAACCAGGCGGGGGTCCGCGCGCGCCAGGTGAGATCGAACTCGACGTCGATCTCGTTGGGCGTTAGGCGCAGCCGCCACTCCCGGTTCGGTTCGACGACCTCCACCCGCAGCGGTCCGGCCCCGGCGCGGCCGCCGACGCCGAGCACCGTCGAGAACCGCAGGTTGCGCTGCTCGGCGCGGTCGGAGACGACGACGAACCCGTCGGAGGTGTCCTTGCCCGGGTAGATGCCGAAGCCGGTGATCAGCGATGGCGCCAACGCGTCGACGGGATGCAGGTTGAACATGAGCCGGTCGAAGAACCCATCGGGAAGGCCGGTTTCGTCCGGGCCGACCAGGGGGTCGTGGAAGGTTCCCGCCGCTTCTCGGGTGATCGCCATGAATGCTCCCTAAGTTTGTGGGTGTCTGGGGTCGGTGCCCTGGATGCCCAGGACGGTGGGGTGTGGCTGATGATTGCTTGCAGCTGTTGTGGCTCCCAAGGAATGGCCGCCCCGCCGTGCTGGACGCTCCGGCCTCTGATTGAGATCTGATGCGGTTCGTCGCTGGTTAGGGACCTGATGGCGGGGTTGTCCACGGGCTTGGTTTGGTTGAACGGAAGTGTGCGAGTGACTCTGCGCCAACGGGTCTGGGTCGGTATCGATATCGGCAAGGCTGGTCATCACGTGTGCGTGGTCGACGAGGCCGGCAAGGTGTGCTGGTCTGGCAAGCTCGGCAACGATCAGCGGGCGATCGAGGCGGTGATCGATCGTGCTCGCGAGACCGGTGTCGAGGTGCGGTGGGCGATCGATCTGACCAGTCCGCTGGCCGCGCTGCTGATCACGGTGTTGCTGAGTGCCGGTGAGTCGGTGGTCTATGTGCCTGGCCGCATGGTGGCCACCATGACCGGAATCTTCCGTGGTGAGGGCAAGACCGACGCCAAGGATGCCCGCGTCATCGCCGACACGGCTCGGATGCGCACCGACCTGCAACCGGTGACCGCGCCAGACGAGCTGATCGCCGAGCTGACCCAGCTGTCGAGCTATCGCACCGACCTGATGGGAGACTGGGTGCGCGGGGTCAACCAGCTGCGCGCCATGCTCGCCTCGATCTTTCCCGCCTTGGAGGCCGCGTTCGACTACTCGGCGCGCTCGCCACTGATCCTGGTCGCCGGATTGTGCACGCCAGCCGAGATCCGAGCTGCGGGAATCAACGGTGTTACAACGCATCTCACCGAAAACGGGGCTTGGCGTAAAGGTATCGACGCGATGGCCGCCCAAGCAGTGGCCGCCGCCAGGACCCAGGACATCGCCGTGCCAGGCGAGGCCACCACCGCCGCGCTGATCAAGCGGCTGGCTACCAAGCTGCTCGACCTGGATCGCGAGATCAAGGACCTCGACAAGCAGATCACCGCCCGCTTCCGCGAACACCCCCGGGCCGCGATCATCGAGTCGCTGCCCGGCATGGGCCCGCACCTGGGAACCGAGTTCCTCGTCGCTACCGGCGGCGACGCCCTGGCCGAGTTCACCACCCCGGGCCGGCCGGCGTCCTACGCAGGGCTCGTACCGGTGCCACGTGACTCCGGCCGGATCAGCGGCAACCTGCACCGGCCCAAACGCTACAACCGGCGGCTGCGGCGCGTGTTCTTCATGGCCGCCCTGTCCTCGATCAAGAACGAAGGACCCTCGCGAACGTTCTACCAGCGCAAACGAAATGAACGACTCATTCACACCCAGGCCCTCCTAGCTCTGACCTGCCGCTTGGTCGATGTGCTGTGGGCACTGCTGCGCGACAACCGACTCTTCGACACCAAGCCCCCGAGCGTCAACGGAGTCCCTGTCGCGGCTTGACATCGTCATTGAGATTCCTTGTTGTGGAATGCGCCCGCGGGGTTACCGGCGGACTGTGTCGGCCTCCGCGATACCCGCGCTGCGGCGGGCGTCGTCGAGGAAACGCCGGACCAGTCCGGGATCGGCGTAGTAGGGGTCACCGATGCCGTCGAGCACCCGGCGGCGGCTGTACTCGTAGAGCACGGCCAGCTTCCACAGCGCCAGCGTCGTGTACCAGGCGACGTTCGTGAGGTCGCGGCCGGTGCGGACGCTGTAGCGCTGCGCCAGTTCGTCTTTGGACGGATATCCGGGCTCGAGCATCGCGGCGCCGAGTTCGGCAGTGGGGTTCATCGGTCGCCCCGGCTCAGGAACCGTGGCGAGCAGATAGCCCACGTCCAGCAGTGGATCACCGATAGTGGCCAGTTCCCAGTCGAGAACGGCCGCGACGCGGCCGGGCGTGTCCGGAGCCAGCACGACATTGCCGATGCGGAAGTCGCAGTGCACCAGCGTCGCTCCCGACTCCGGTGGCGTATTCGCCACGAGCCAGGCATCGATATCGGCGAATTCCGCTGGCGGATCACCGTTGTCGTCGGCTACCAGCCGGCGCATCCGCTGCAGGTGCCTGGCATTGAAGCCCTCGGGTCGCCCCATGCGTTCCAGACCTGTGGCGCGCCAATCGACGGCATGCAACGCGGCGAGGGTGTCGACCAGGTCGTTGCCCACGGCCTGACGCTGTTCGGGTGTGTCCAGTGGTGCGGGAGTGCAGCTGGTGACCACCGGGCCACGCGCGAAACTCATTACATAGAACGGGACGTCGAGCACCTCGCCCTGCTCGGCGACGGCGAGCACCTCCGGCACCGGCACCGCTGTCGAGTGCAACGCGGTGAGCAGCTTCGCCTCGCGCAGCATGTCGTTCGCGCCGGGCGGAATCGGCGGCGGCGGCGGGCGGCGCACGATCACCTGCCGGATACCGTCACCGACGAGGAAGGTCAGATTGGAGTGGCCGTCGCCGATAGCCCTGGTGGTGATCGGGCCATCCAGGATTGCGCGGTCTGCGAGGAATCGCGCCAGATCGCCGCGCGTCTGCGAGGTCCAGTCCCAAGCCAACGCGGTCACCGGCCGGTGAACTCGGGCAGGCGCTTCTCCCTGAAGGCCGCCAGCGCTTCGGGCATGTCATCGGTCCGGGTCAGCAGCGCTTGGCCACGGTTCTCCAGCTCGAGTGCTGCCTCATAGGAACCGATCTCGGCATTGCGTTGGATGGCACGCTTGGACATCCGCACACCGCCGGGTGAATTCTTCGCGATCGTGCGGGCCATCGCCAGCGACTCGGTCAGCAACCGGTCGGCGGGGAACACATGATTGACCAGTCCGATGCGCAAGGCCTCCTCTGCCTCGACGATGCGGCCGGTGTAACCGATCTCGGCCGCCCGGGCCGGACCCACCAGCCGGGCGAGGTTGAACGAGGTGCCCAGCTCGCCGATGGACAGGCCGACCTTCACGAATGCGGCGCTCATCTTCAGCGTCGGCGCCGCCATGCGGATGTCGCACGCCAACGCCAGCGCCAGCCCACCGCCGGTGGCCGGGCCGTGGACGGCGGCGATCACGGGGAAGGGCAGATGCCGGATCGACTGGATGCCTCCGGTCGCGACCTCCTGGAACTTCAGGAATTCCCGCACCCCCATCTCGGTGATGACATGGATCTCGTCGAGGTCGAAGCCGGCGCAGAACGCACGCTCACCGGCCCCGGTGACGATCAGCGCGCGCAAACCGCTGTCGCGCAGTGCCCGGCCCGCCGCCAGATATTCGTGGAACATTCGCACCGTCTGGGAGTTCATGCGGTCCGGACGGTTGATCCGTAGTATCCCGATTCCCGGTTCGGCCTCCTCGAAGGTCAGCGTCTCGAGTGCGGGGAAATCGATGGTCATGTCGCAGCCTGTCTGCTGGTGTCGCGGGAGGTTTCAGTTGCCCTGGAACTGCGGAACACGCTTTTCCTTGAACGCGTTCAACGCCTCGGCCATATCCGGGCTGCGGGTGAGTAGCGCCTGTCCCCGGTTCTCGAGTTCGAGGGCGGTGGCATAGGAGCCGACCTCGAGGTTGGCCTGCAAGGCGCGCTTGGACAGCTGCACGCCACCGGGCGAATTCGCGACGATCTGCTCGGCCAGCGCCAGCGCCGCGGCGACCACATCGTCCTCGTGCACCGAATTGACGATGCCGAGCTCGCCCGCCTCCTGTGCCTCCACGATCCGTCCGGTGAAGCAGATCTCGCTGGTCTTGGCCGGGCCGATCAGCCGCGTCAGCAGCCAGGAGGTGCCGAGATCACCGGCGGACAGCCCGATGCGCACAAACGCCGCGTTGAACTTGGCCGCACGGCCTGCGAGTCTGATGTCCGCCGCGAGCGCCAGCGCGAGCCCACCCCCGGCGGCCGGCCCGTTCACTGCTGCGATGACCGGAACCCGCAGCGAACGGATCGCGCTCAGCGCACGGGCGGCGCGCTCCTGTTGGTCGAGCATGCCGAGCGCACCCAGATTAGGCAGGGCGTCGGCGTCGGCGAGGTCGTAGCCCGAGCAGAACGCCCGGCCCGCGCCGGTCAGCACCACGACGCGGCAGCTGTCTTCGGATTCCAGCCCCCAGGCGAGGCGCTCCAGTTCGACGAACATGGTGTTGGTCATCGCGTTGTAGCAGTCGGGCCGATTCAGCGTCACCACCACGATTCCCGGCCGCACTTCCTCCACGAGCAGCGTCTCGAATCCATCGTCCAGTGTCTTCACAACAGTCTCCTCTGCGATCAGCGGAAATCGGGGGTGCGCTTTTCGACGAAAGCGGTGATGCCCTCGGCCGCCTCCCCCTCCTCGAACAGTGACTGGATCTGCTCGACCTCATAACGGGCGCCCTCGGCCAGCGGAAGGTCACCGGCAGCGTCCACTGTGCGGATCACCGCCAGCTGCGCGGGCAGCGACGGGCCGAGCAACTCGGCAGCGAACTGCAGTGCGGCGTCGAGAACGTCGCCGTCGGTCAGCCGATCGGCCAATCCGATCCGATAGGCCTCCTCCGCGCCGACCTGGCGCGCTGTGAGCATGATGTCGAGCGCCCTACCCCGGCCGACCAGGCGAGGCAGGCGTTGGGTTCCGCCTGCGCCGGGGATGAGGCCGAGCTTGACCTCGGGCAGTCCGAACCGGGCGCCGGCGCCCGCCACGCGCAGGGTGGCCGCCATCGCCAGTTCCAGCCCGCCGCCGAGAGCGGCGCCGTCGACCGCGGCGACCGAGATCCAGGGCGCGGCCGCAAGCCGATCGTTGACTTGGCGCATGAGGTCGCCGTAAGCGGTGAACGCTGCCGCATCGATCGACGACAGATGTTTGATATCGGCACCGGCCGCGAAGTATTTCGGCAGCGCCGAGGCGATCACCATCACCTTGACATCTCCCGCCTTCTCCGCGGCGTCCATCGCGGCGTGCAGCCCCTCGAGCAGCGGCACACCCAGCGCATTGGCCGGTGGACGCTGCATCCGTACCACGGTGATTCCCGGTTGCACGGTCTCCCACGTGACCACCTCTGCGGCCCGGTCCGTCATGTCGCCCTCATCTCGCTGAATCCTCGCCGGTCGCCGGCCTTCCCTCCCTGCAAACTAGACTCGACCGAAGTTTGAGTCAACCATTAATTTGGTATGACCAAAAGTATAGTTGCATGTCAAGTCGCTTTCCTGGCCTACCACCTGATAGATTTAGGTAAGACCAAATGCAGAAAGCAGGTGGTAATGGTCGAGTCGCCCTCGCCTGGCATGACGGCGCGCCAGCCGGTCCGGTTGCAGCCGATGCAGGTACCCAAGGCATCCGACGTCCTCGCCAACGAACTGCGCGAGCGTATCCTGCGCGGCGAATTCCCCTCCGGCACCGCCCTGCCGCCGGAACGTGAACTGGTCGTACAGACCCAGATGAGCCGCACCACCGTCCGCGAGGCGCTGCGGATCCTCGAGGTACAGGGCCTCATCGTGATCAAGACCGGCCGCTCCGGTGGCGCCTTCGTGCAGCAGCCCGGCGGCGACTCCGTCGCCACCTCGGTCAGCTTGCTGATCCGCGGCCAGCAGTTGCGGCTGACCGCTCTGCTGGAGACCCGGGAGGCGATCGAGCCCGCCTGCGCCGGCCTGGCGGCCAAGTACCGCACCGAAGAGGATCTCGCGGCGCTCGATGCCGCCAATATCGCCATCGGAGATCTCACGCTGCCGCTCGAGGACTTCCTGCAGGCCAACGTGGAGTGGCACCTTGCGGTCGCGACCGCAAGCCACAACGAGCTGCTCACCGGATTCATGACCGCGCTGTCGAAGGCCATCTACAGCTCGACCGAGAACCAAGCGTTCGTCGACGACGACGTGCGCAAGACGACCTACCGGGCCCACAAGACGATCACCGACGCGATCAGGGCCGGCGATCCCGTCGCAGCGACGCGCCGGATGAACAAGCACGTGCACGGCTACGCCGAGGCCGTGGTCCAGGTCGAGCAACGCACCGAGATCGATCTCGGCGCCTCCTGAAGACCGACAGGACGGGCAGATGTGCCCGTCCCCCGGTCAGGCCTTAGCGGCCAAGTGCTGCCGCAGACCGGCGAGAATCGCGGTATTGGTGACCCGGGTCTGCGCGTCGGTCAGCCCCCATGGCGGCGCGATGAGGTCGAGGTGATCGAAGCCCGCCGGAATGCGGGCGAGCGCCGCGGGGAAATCGTCCGGTCGGCAGGCGATGGCGATGGTGTCGATCATCTCGTCGGTAACCGCGCCGATGAGTGCGTCGTGGTCGCGTTCGCGAGCCGCCTGCCGGATGCGCTGCTGATGCGCACTCCATCCATGCAGTTCGAACAGCCGGTCGTAGACGTGGGAGGCGGCGTACTGCCCGATGGCGTAAGCAGCTTGCCTGCGAGCGATATCGACGTCCTCATCGAGCGCGCACATGCGGATGCCCATCACCGTTACCGTGCCCGGGTCGCGCCCCGCGCGAGCAGCGCCCGCCGCGAGCTGCTCGGCCACCGGACCACCCACGTACTCCGCGGTGAACATCGGATGGCCGATCAACCCGTCGGCGTACTGCCCGGCAGTCCGAAGCATCAGCGGATTGACCCCGGCGATCCAGATCGGTATCTCCGGCCGCACCGGCTCGGGCACCTCGGCCGTCGGCACCACGTGCACCTGATAGAACCGGCCGTCGTGATGCACCGGCCCCTCGTGTAAGCGCCACAGCGCCTTGAGCACGGTCAGCAGTTCGGCCATCCGGGCCG
>NZ_JARWRU010000539.1 GCF_029867845.1 Nocardia farcinica
CCCCGCCGGCCACGACACCGGAGGAGACGCAATCATGGAGCAGCGATTCGACTACGCGGCAAGCGAACTCGGTCAGAAGTTCGTCAAGCGCATCAACGCCGCGGGCGCGGTCGTCGGAGAGTCCGCGCTGCCCGCGATCACCAGGGAGCTGGTGCTGCTGCGGGTCAGCCAGATCAACGGCTGCGGGTTCTGTGTGGACATGCACTACAAGGACGCCGTCGCCGCCGGGGAGGACCCGGTGCGGCTGAACCTGGTCGCCGCCTGGCGCGAGGCCACCGTGTTCACCGAGCCGGAGCGGGCCGCGCTGGCGCTGGCCGAGGAGGGCACCCGGCTGGCGGACGCCCATCACGGGGTCTCCGACGAGACCTGGACGCAGGTGGACAAGCACTACGACGCCGAGCAGATCGCGGCGCTGATCTCGCTGATCGCCATGATCAACGCCTACAACCGGATCAACGTCATCAGCCGCACCCCGGCGGGCTGGTACGTGCCCGGCCAGTTCCACTGACCGCCCCGGCGGCGCGGCGGGGGTGACGGTCGTCTCCCTCGCCCCCGCTGTCGGCGGGCCGACGAGTGCTGATAGAGTGCCTGACGTGCAGCGCGCGTATTTCTGGTTTAGCAAGCCGGCCCCGGGTGGGCCGGTCTGCGGCAACCACCTGCGCTGACCATCCCACCCCGAGCCGGATGATGGACCGGCTCGACGGGGTTCGCGATTTCCGTGGGTCGGCCAAGAAAAGGAAACGACCTACGATGACCATTGCGGTTGACATCGATGCCCGCCATGCCGACCTCGACCACCAGCGCACGCTCGCGGTGAGCCCGTTGCGCTCGCCCGCCGAGGTGCGCATGGTCCACCAGATCACCGACGCCCACGCCGACACCGTCCGCGCCGGTCGCAAGGCCACCGTGGATGTGCTCGACGGCGCCGACGACCGTCTCATGGTGATCGTCGGCCCCTGTTCGGTGCACGATCCCGCCGCCGCCCTCGACTACGCCCGCCGGCTGGCCGCCAAGGCCGACGAGCTGAGCGAGAACCTGCACGTGGTGATGCGGGTCTACTTCGAGAAGCCGCGCACCAGCCTGGGCTGGAAGGGCCTGATCAACGATCCGCATCTGGACGGCTCGTTCGACGTCAACACCGGCCTCGGCCTCGGCCGCAAGCTGCTGGTCGACATCACCGCCCTCGGCCTGCCGGTGGCCTGCGAGTTCCTCGACCCGATCACCCCGCAGTACATCGCCGACCTGGTCTCCTACGGCGCCATCGGCGCGCGCACCGCGGCCAGCCAGGTGCACCGTCAGCTCAGCAGCGCGCTGTCCATGCCGGTCGGCATCAAGAACGGCACCGACGGCGACGTGCAGGTGGCGGTGGACGGCGTGCGCGCCGCGGCCGCCAGCCACGTCTTCCCCGGCACCGACCTGGACGGTCGCGCCGCGCTGATCCGCACCTCCGGCAACCCGGACTGCCACGTGATCCTGCGCGGCGGCAGCAACGGCACCAACTACGACGCCGCCTCGGTGGCCGATGCCTGCCTGCGGCTGGAGAAGGCGGGCCTGGCCCGCCGCGTGGTGGTCGATGCCAGCCACGGCAATTCCAACAAGGACCACAACCGTCAGGTGGACGTGGTCACCGACATCGCGCAGCGGGTCGCCGCGGGCGAGCGTGAGGTCGTCGGGATGATGCTGGAGAGCTTCCTGGCCGCCGGACGTCAGGACCTGACCCTCGGCCGTGCCGACGAACTGGCCTACGGCCAGTCCATCACCGACGCCTGCCTGGACTGGGAGACCACCGCCGATCAGCTCGACCGCCTGGCCGCCGCCGTGGCCGCGCGTCGCGCCGCGGTGAACTGACGGCCGCGCGTCGCGCCGCGGTGAACTGACCGCGGCCTCGCGTCGCGCGGTGGTGCACCGCCCCGGCGACGGCGAACGGCCGCCCCCCCCCGCGGCCGCGCGGGGGGGGGGGGGGGGGGGGGGGGGGGGGGGGGGG
>NZ_JARWRU010000540.1 GCF_029867845.1 Nocardia farcinica
AATATACATAATTGTGTATCACCCAGGGCGTGTGACCTCGCGGACGGTGGCCAGCGCGTCGCCGAGGAGGTGCGAGACCCCCATCGGTGAGACGCCGAGCTGCGCGGCGATCCTCGCCACCGGTTGGCCGCGGAAGAAACGCAGGTAGAGCACCCAGCGCTCGGTCTCGGAGAGCGCGGCCAGCACGCGGGAGGCGACCACCTCCCCCATCACCAGTTCATAGCCGGGCTCCCCGGGGTCGGCGTCGAGGACCGCGCCTGCGCCGCCGGCGAGATCGGCGCCGCGATGGGCGAGCAGCGCGCGGCGCACGTCATGGACCTCGACGTCCAGCTCCACCGCGATCTCGGTGGCCGTGGGCACCCGCGACAGCCGGTCTGTCAGCGCGTCCACCGTCGCGGTGATCTGGGCGCGGATCTCCTGGATGTGCTGGGCGATTCTGGCTCCCCACGCCCGCTCGCCTGCGCGCCTGCGCACCGCGCCGAGCACCTCGGGCACGACGAAGGCGACGAAGGGCTTACCCTGCGCCGGGTCGAAGCTGTCGATGGCCAGCGCCACGGCCAGGCCTGCCACCCGGTACAGATCGTCGTAGGTCTCGCCGCGGCTGCTGTAGCGGCTCGGTGTGGTAGCGCATGTCGAAGCCGAGGTCGAGGGCATCGACGCTGACCGGGCCGAGGATGTCGCGCCGGATGCTGGCGCACGAGCGCCGCTCGCTCTCGTTGCCGATGCGCATGGGGCTGTAGGCGCTGACGAGGAACTCCTCGGTCGCCTCGAGGTCATTACTGTCGAATGTCAGATTCCGCATATCGAACCGCCTGTCCGACCGCTACGTGGTCTCCATGGCAGTACCACCGGTGCGGGTCTGTCAAGCCGTCCGATGGCGGGCGTCACGTGTTTCCGCCCCGGTCATCACCGCGCCGGCACACCTGGATCGTCGCGAGGTGGGGGGAGGTGAGCGGCAGGCTCGGCCCGGCCGACCTCAGCCGGCGCCCACGGGCGGCGGCACGCCGGACGCGGGGCGATGGGCGAGCACCGCGAACATGGTGACCGAGAAGTGGTGGTCGCCCGCCGCGATCCCGGCCTCGATGTCGGCGAGCAGTCCGTCCCGCTGGGCGGCGGTGAGTTCGCCCTGTTCGACCGCGGCCCCGGCGATCGCCTGACACATCGGCAGCACAGTGGCGGACTCCCAGATGACGGCCTCGGAGCCGAGTTCGTCGACGACCAGGCCCGCGGCGGTCAGCAGCCCGCGCAGCCCGCGCCCGGAGTTCGGGTTCGGGACGTCCGCCTGCAGGCCGGTCCGCAGGATGTCGAGGATCTCGGGGTCGCCGGGATGGAAGATCGCCGTGGCCCAATCGCTGTCGATCAGCGCCACCCGCCCGCCGGGGCGAAGCACCCTGGCGATCTCACCGGTGGCGCGGGCCGGGTCGTCGAGATGCTGGTAGACGCGTTCGCAGCGCAGGGCGTCGACGCTCGCGTCGGGCAGCGGCAGCGCGTAGGCCGAGCCCTCGACGAACTCGGCGCCTGTCCCCCTCGCGCGCTGCGCGGCCAGTGCCAGCACCGCCGGGTTGGGATCGATGCCGATCGCCCGTCCGCCGTCACCCACGAGCCCGGCCAGCTCGACGACCTCGCCGCCGGTCCCGCAGCCCAGGTCGACGGCCGTCTGTCCGGGCCGCACGGCCAGCTCCTCCCGCACCCAGCGGCGCATGCGCACCACGCCGGGCAGGGCGGCCTGCTCGTCGAGCAGCCACACCAGCCGGTCCCGGTCGGCCTGCCCGACCCGGTCGATGTGGAAGGAGGGAACGCCGCGCGGTTCGCCCACCCGGCCAGTATGCGCGCGAGTATCGCAGTCCTCACACCGGGCAGCTGCGGCAACCTCTCCCGGCTCGGCATTCCCTCGTCCGCTCACTGTCCGGTGGCCGACGCCGGTGTCGACCACCCATTCTCATACGGACGGCCGCATACGGACGGCTCAGCCTGCACTCGGCTTCTCACACCGGCAGCGACGCCACCAGCGATTGCGTGCCGAGCAGGAGCTGCGCTGCGGGCGCGGCGGCTCCGGCGGGGCCGGAGAGGAATCGGCGTAGGTGAGGACCTGGAGCGCTTCGGGCTTGTCGCCGTCGTGGTCGGCGACCGCGTAGACGACCGGCTGACCGGCGACGAGCCTGCGGTAGCCGGGAGCCGCGATGGCGGTGTGCCGGACGAAGACCGATTCGCCGCCGTCGTCGGGATCCACGAAGCCGAAACCCTTTTCGGCGTTCCACCAGGCGACGTGCCCGTGTTGCCAGGTCAGCTGCCGCGCGATGTGCGGGTCGGGGGTGGTGGTGTCGATGGGTGATGCGGTGGTCGTCGTCATCATCGGTACTCGTTGATCCCAGTCTGTCGATACGGTCGGTGATGCGGCAATACCGCTGTGGGCCCGGGCTTTCGGCCTCGGACCCACAGCGGGAGAGGAAGGAGAGAGTGTGACTACGGAGGATCTGTCCGGGGCGGCCCCGGGGGGCCCCGGCGGCCCCCCCGGGGGGTGGGGGGGGGGTGGGGTAGGGCCGGGACGCGCGGGGGGGGGGGGGGGGGGGTTGGGGGGCCCCCCGGCCGGGGGGG
>NZ_JARWRU010000541.1 GCF_029867845.1 Nocardia farcinica
CCTCCTGTCCTGTCTGCCGAGAAGTGTGCGCGCCGCGATCGTGCTGCTCGTCGGAGCCGTCGCCGGCTGCGCGGGGCCGCTGGGTTCCGGCGATGACGGCATCACCGTGGTCGCCGAATTCGACAACGGCGCCGGGCTCTACGTCGGCAACGCCGTCGCCGTGCTCGGCATGGACGTCGGTGAGGTCGTCGCGGTCGAACCGAAGGGCGACCGGGTCGAGGTGACCATGCGCGTCGCCGAGGGCGTGCGCATCCCCGCCGACGCGCACGCGGTGACCCTGTCCACGTCGGTGCTCACCGACCGGCACGTCGAGTTCACCCCGGTGTACCGGGACGGCCCGGTCCTCGCCGACGGCGCCCGCCTCGGCCGCGACCGCACCAGGACCCCCGTCGAGTTCGACCGGCTGCTCGGCGCGGCCGAGACCATGGCGGGCGAACTCGCCGAGGACCGGCCCGGGGCGGGACCGGTGGCGCGTCTGCTCGGCGTCTCCGCCGAGATCGCCGCCCGCAGCGGCCCCGACCTGCGCGCCACCATGACCGCGCTGGCCGAGGCGCCGCGCATGAGCGAGGACGGCGGCGCCGAATGGCAGGCCACCGTCACCCGGCTCGCCGACGAGCTGGCCGTCCTCGCGGGCGCCGCCGCCGACAACGACCACCTGGTGCGCGAATTCGCCGCCGACACCGGCAGACTCGCCGACCTGCTGGCCGAGCTGCGGATCGGCGAGGGACGCACCGGCGCGCGCGTCGAGGAACTGGTGCGCGGCACCGAGGCGTTGCTCACCGACAACGCCGAAGCCCTGCGCGCCACCGTCACCGACGCGAACACCGTGACCCTCGCCCTGGCCGACTACCGGCGCGAACTGGCCGAATTCCTCGACGTCACCCCGCTGCTGCTCGACAACGCCTATGCCGCGGTCGATTTCGAATACCGGGGCGTGCGGGTGCACGCGCTGCTGGACAAGGTGTTCTTCGACGGGCAGCTGGTGAAGGAATTCTGCAATGTGCTCGGTCTGCGCCAACTGGGCTGCGCCACCGGCACCCTGCAGGACTTCGGTCCCGACTTCGGGATCACCGACATGCTCACCGCCATGGCGGAGCTGCCGCGATGAGGGGCGACCGTTCGCGGCTCGGTGCGGCGCCTTGGGCGCGCGCCCCGCGGCGGATCGGCGCACTGCTGGTGACCGCGCTCGCGAGCGCCACCGCCTGCTCGGTCGGCCTCGGCGACCTGCCGCTGCCCGCCCCCGGCGGCGGGGACGGCTACACCGTGCGCGCCGAGTTCGCCAACGCGCTGAACCTGCCCGCCAAGGCGAAGGTGCGCCTGCTCGGCGCCGATGTCGGCGAGGTCGCCGAGATGGCCGTGCACGACTACACCGCCGTGGTCACCCTGCGCATCGAGCGCGAGGTCAGGCTGCCGTTGGGCACCCGCGCCGAACTGCGCACCGCGACTCCGCTCGGCGATGTGTTCGTCTCGCTCACCCCGCCGGCCGAGGTCACCGCCGCGACTCCCGCGCTGGCCGACGGTGACCGGCTGGCGAAGGAGCAGACCGCCTCCGCCGCCACCATCGAGGAACTGCTGAGCACGGCCGCGCTGCTGGTCAACGGAGGCGCCATCCGCAACCTGACCACGCTGGTCAACGGACTGGGCCGCGCGGTGGGGGAGCGCGGCGAGGAACTGTCCGCGCTCATCGCGCAGTCCACCCACGTGGTGCGCACGCTGGCCGCCCGCTCCGAGGACATCCGCGCCACCCTGGCCGGCATCGACGCCCTTGCCCGCACCCTCGACGCCCAGCGGGCGGGCATCGACGGCCTGATCGAGGCCGCGGGCCCCGCCCTGCAGACCCTGGACACCCACGCAGCCGAGGCGCTGGAACTGGTCCGCCGCGTGGAGTCGATCAGCGCCAGGCTGGCCACCCTGCCCGGGCTCGACGGCGAACAGACCACCGGCATGGTCGCCGACCTGAACCGCATCGCCGCCGGGCTCTCCGACGCCGCCACCCACCCGCAGGCCGACCTGGGCGCGCTGAACGCCATGCTCGGCCCGATCATCTCGGTCACCACCTCCACCTCGGCCAATGTCGACGCCGACTTCCAGGACCTCGCGCTCGGCTACCTGCCCGACCCGAACCATCCCGGCGACCCGGAGAGCCGCCTGCCGGACCTGTCGGACTGGGCGGCCTTCATCGGCACCTTCACCTACACGCTGCTCAAACTCCAGGAGAAGATCACCGGGGGTGCGCGATGAGCCCGCTCGAGCCCGCCGCCCGGTTCCTGGTGACCGGCGTGCGCCTCGCCCACGCGCGGCGCAACCTGCTGTCCACCGCGGCCCTGATCGGGGTCCTGCTGTGCGGCACCGCCTATCTCGTGTTCGGCGCGCTCGGCGTCGACCCCACCGCCGACACCCTGCGGGTCAGGGTGCACCTCGCCGAGTCCGGCGGGCTGCTGCCCGGCCAGAACGTCACGCTGCGCGGCGTGCCGGTGGGCACGGTGGAGACCGTCGAACTGACCTCGGACGGGCTGGTCGCCGTCGCGGTCGTCGACGCGGGCGCCCGCATCCCGGCCGACGCCGAGGTCAGGGTGGCGAGCCTGTCCATGGCGGGCGAGGAGTACCTGGACTTCCGCGCCACCGCCGACGACGGGCCGACACTGGCCGACGGCGCCGAGATCGGCCGCGAACGCACCAGCACCCCCGCACCGCTGTGGCGCACCCTGGCCGCGCTGGACTCGACCCTCGACCAGGTCGACCCCGAGCTGATCGCCACCGTCGTCGGCGAGCTCGGCGTCGGCCCCGAAGGACCGGACAAGCTCGCCGACATCATCGACGGCGGTGTCTTCCTGATCTCCACCCTCGACTCGGTGCTGCCGCAGACCGTGCGGCTGGTACGCGACAGCCGGGCGGTGCTGGCCACCGCGGGCGACCTGCGTTACGGCGAGTTCGCCGCCGACGCCGACAGTTTCCTGTCCGGTGTGGCCGCCAAGTCCGGTGGCTACGTGGAACTGCTCGGCGCCTCGCCCGGCACGCTACGCGCCGTGGACGCCCTGCTCGCCGAGAACTCCGCCGGCGCCGCCGAGATGCTCGGGCACCTCGGCGTCACCTCACAGATGGTCTCCACCCGCGTGCCCGCCCTCCAGGAGTTCTTCTTCCCCACCGGACGGGCAGGCTCCACCCTGGACGCGATCGGCGTCGCCTTCCACGACGGCGGCATCTGGGGCCTGGTCAACCTCTACCCCCGCTACGCCTGCGATTACGACCTGCCGCGCCGACCGCCCTCGCTGCCCGACTTCCCCGAGCCCTATCGCTACACCTACTGCCCCGACACCGACCCCTCGGTCCTCATCCGCGGCGCCCGCAACGCGCCGCGCCCGCCGGGGGAGGAGATCCCCGAGGCTCCACCGCCCGGTGTCTCGCCGGAGCTGCAGACCACCCGGACGCCCATCGGCCCGCTGTCGATCCCGCTGCACTTCGGCGGCCCGGAACTGCCCCCGCCCCCGCCCGCGCCGGTGCGGTGACCGGATCGAGCGCCTGTACGCCCAGGAGGAGAACCCATGAGCCGCGAGAAGACCGGAGCCGTCCGGGAGCGAGCGACCGACGAGGACACCGTCCTCGCCTCGGCAGCCGAGGAGACCGCCGGGCCGGATCCCGGCGACACCGCCCCCGAGCAGGCGGCCGAGCTGCCGCCGGGGGGCGGACAGCGGTCATGGCGCGCACCGGACCTGGCGCGGCGGGCACTGGTGCCCGCCGTGAGCGTGCTCGCCGTCGCCGCGACGGTCGCCGCGGCCTGGTTCGGCTGGCAGCTGAAGCAGCACAAGGATGTCGAGGCCGCCGCCGACGCGGCACTGGCTGCCGCGCGCGCCTACGCGGTCACCCTGACCAGTGTCGACTCCGAGCACCTCGACCGCGACTTCGCCGCCGTGCTCGACGGCTCGACCGGCGAGTTCCGCGACATGTACACCCGCTCCAGCGGTCAGCTGCGCGAGCTGTTGCTGGAGAACAAGGCGGTGGGCCAGGGCACCGTGCTCGACGCCGCCGTGAAGTCCGCGAGCGAGTCCGAGGTCGAGGTGCTGCTGTTCATCGACCAGACCGTCACCAACGCCGCCTCGCCCGATCCCCGTATCGACCGCAGCCGGGTGGTGATGACCATGCGACTGGTCGACGGCCGTTGGCTGGCCGCCCGGGTCTACCTGCCATGACCGCCACCGCTGTGCAAGCCGTTGCCCGAGAGCAGAATCCAGGAGTTCCGCGATGACCGACTTCGACACCGTCGACTACTTCACCGACCCGGCGCTCGTGCCGGACCCGCATCCCTACTTCGACCACCTGCGCGCCAAGTGCCCGGTCACCCAGGAACCGAACCACAAGGTCTACGCGGTCACCGGCTACGAGGAGTCGGTCGAGGTGCTCAAGGACCCCGAGGTCTTCTCCTCGGCCATCTCCGTGGGCGGGCCCTTCCCGCCGCTGCCGTTCGAGGTGCGGGGCGAGGACATCACCGAACTGATCGCCGCGCACCGCGAGAAGCTGCCCATGTTCGAGCACATGGTGACCATGGACCCGCCGCAGCACACCTACGCCCGCTCGCTGCTCAACCGGCTGCTCACCCCGGCGCGGCTGAAGGAGAACGAGGACTTCATGTGGCGGCTGGCCGACCGCCAGCTCGACGAGTTCCTCGCCAACGGCCGCTGCGAATTCCTCACCGAGTACGCCAAGCCGTTCTCGCTGCTGGTCGTCGCCGACATGCTCGGCGTACCCGAGGAGGACCACCAGGCCTTCCGGGTGGCTCTCGGCGCGGAGCGGCCGGGTGCGCGGCCGGGCGCGATGGACGACGACGTGATGGCGTCCAACCCGCTGGAATGGCTGGACGAGAAGTTCTCCGCCTACATCAGCGAGCGCCGCGTCGAGCCCCGCGACGACGTGCTCACCTCGCTGGCGCTGGCGAAGTACCCGGACGGGTCGACGCCGGAGGTCATCGACGTGGTCCGCTCGGCCACCTTCCTGTTCGCCGCAGGCCAGGAGACCACCGCGAAACTGCTCGGCGCGGCGCTGCGCGTGCTCGCCGACAATCCCGGCATCCAACAGCGGTTGCGGGAGGACCGCAGCCGCATCCCGGTCTTCATCGAGGAGACCCTGCGGATGGACGCGCCCGTCAAGAGCGGCTTCCGGCTGGCCACCCGGGCCACCACGGTCGGCGACGTGCCGATCCCGGTCGGGTCGACCGTCATGTTCTGCCCCGGGGCGGCCAACCGCGACCCGCGCCGCTTCGAGAACCCGCACGAGTTCCGCCTGGATCGCCCGAACTTCCGCGAGCACATGGCCTTCGGGCGCGGCGTGCACAGCTGCCCCGGCGGTCCGCTGGCACGGGTCGAGGGCCGGGTGTCGATCGAGCGCATCCTGGACCGGATGCTCGACATCGACGTCGACGAGCAGCGCCACGGCCCCGCGCACGCGCGGCGCTACACCTACCGCTTGCGCCCCGGCGCGCAAGCGGTGCGCGCTCTCGAATCCGAATGGCATCGCTGCCGTTTCCTGTTGATCGAAGCCTTAAACCATATAAGATCTGGCTAGAAACCCACCTACGGGCGTCTGTCGATGATGCTGACCGAATCCCGCGCACGCACCTGCTGTTTGCGGGA
>NZ_JARWRU010000542.1 GCF_029867845.1 Nocardia farcinica
AAGGCGATCGCGACCGCCACCTGTCCACCGCCGTCCGCGTCGCCGACCGTGCTGGTGGCCATCGCGTCCTGGCCGACACCGACGGCGATCGGGATGCCGCCGAACCCCTGACTGGCGCCGACGCCGCCCGCCGCGCCGATGCCGAGCGCGCTCGCGCCCCGCGCGGCATACGCGTAGCCGACCCCGCCCGCCCCGGTGGCGCGCGCCAGCCCGTCCTCGGCGGCGGCGCGGCAGCCGGTGCGTCCGTCGATGTAGGTCACGTCGACGCCGTGCTCGGCGGAGCAGACCAGCATGGTGTCCGGGTTTGCTGAGCCGGTCGCCGCCGTCGCGACCGCGCTGCCGACTGCGGCGGCCGAGCAGATGATCGCCCTGATCAGGTTCATGTCGTGCCCCTTTCGCGCCGTGATCACCACCATACCCAGATCGGTTGCTGGAACTTGATCACCGCAGTTGGCGGAGCTTTCGCGGTCCGCGGGCGGGCCGTCGGCGGGCCCGGGGGACACGGCATCAGGGGTGAGGAGTCGACGGCTGCCACACGGGTGGTGTATGCATGGCGTGATATTTCAGCTCAGCTCGTCAACTGCGGGTCAACAGGCCGGGTGTGAGTTCGGAGCGTTACAGCTCGGGAGGACTGTACGTGTCTCGTCAATTGTTGTCCGGTCTCGCGCTCGCGGTGGGGCTCACCCTCGCGGCCGCCTCGGTCTCCGCGTGCACGCGGACCATCGAGGGCCAAGCCCAGCCCGGTGTCGGCGGAACCGTCGACGCCGTCACCACCAGCACGCCCGGTCCCAGGCCGACCACCTCGCGCCCGAACTCGCCGCTCACCACCACCGAGGCGGCGGGCGACACCGACTTCGAGGCCGAGGTCGGCGACTGCGTGACCCTGGGCGGCACCACCACCAACGCCACCATCGCCAAGGCCTCCTGCGGCAGCCGGGCGTCGAACTACGTGATCATCGGCAAGACGGTCAACAGCGCGCTGTGCCCGACCGACCGCGACAACTACTACGCCGAGACCCTCAACGGCATCGAGCAGGGCGCCTACTGCCTCGACATCGACTGGGTGGTCGGCGGCTGCATGGACGTCGGCGGCGACGACCCCAAGCGCATCGACTGCACCGAGCCGGGCGTGCAGCGGGTCAGAGTGGACGAGATCGTGCAGGGTTCGGGCGATGTCAGTGCCTGCGACACCGGCTACGGCTTCGAGTACTTCGAGCGCATGTTCGTGGTCTGCGTCGAAGAAGTCTGATCGAAGAAGTCCGGGCGAGGAAGCCCGAATCGTGCGGGGCCCGACCGGAAGGGGCCTGACAGCGCAGCTGTGCCGGGGGGCAGACGAGAAGGGGGCGGGGCCGGGGGGGCGGACGCCTGGTAGGGGGGCGGGCGGGGGGGAGTGTGGGGGGGCCGCGCGGCGGGCCCGCCCCGCGGGGGGGGGGGGGGGGGGGGGGGGGG
>NZ_JARWRU010000543.1 GCF_029867845.1 Nocardia farcinica
CACCAACACCATCCCCGCGGGCGCCCAGCTGCGCACCGGCGGCGTCGACCAGGGCAGGGCGGGCCGCGCCCCCCCGGGGGCCCCCCGGGCGGGCCAGCCCCCCCCCCCCCCCCCGCCCCCCCCCCCCCCCCCCCCCCCCCCCCCCCCCCTCGGTTCAGCTCCAGTTGTATTCCACGACCAGCCGGTGCGCGACCAGGTCGAAGGTCTTGCGCGGCAGGATCGCGCCCTCGCGGCGGATGCCGTCCTCCGGCACGTCGAGCACCCGGTCCAGGCGCACCCAGCTCGGCCTGCCCTGGTGGTCCCAGGCGCCGGACCCGATGGCCAGCCAGTTCCGGTCGTGCTGGCGTTCGGCGTTCGACGACAGCATCAGCCCGAGCAGGGTGCGCTTGTCGCGACCGACGACCAGCACCGGACGGTCCTTGCCGTTGCTCGGGTCCTCCTCGTAGGGCACCCAGGTCCACACGATCTCGCCCGGGTCGGCGCGGCCGTCCAGGTGCGGTGCGTAGACGATCTGCCTGGCCCGCTCGGCCGTCGGCACCGGCATCGAGGCGGCGGGTCGCCCGGTCACCGGCGCGGCCTTCCGCTGCGAGAGCCCGCCGACCAGGCGCTGGACCAGTCGTGGGCCCTGCTGCTTGGCGATCCTGGGGCCCTGTTGTTTCGCGATCGTGCTCAGCTGCTTGCCGATCGCGTTCCAATTACGCGCCATCTCTGGAGAATAACGGCGCTCCCGCGATCGGGCCCGGGACCGGTGGCGATCACGCTCGCGCACACATGGGACGATGGGGGCAGTTCGCCGACACCCCCAGCCGAGGAGTGCAGTGCCCGCCAGTTTTGCCGACACGACGTTCACCGATCCTTCGCGGATCAGGAACTTCTGCATCATCGCCCACATCGACCACGGCAAGTCGACGTTGGCCGACCGGATGCTGCAGCTCACCGGGGTGGTCGAGGAACGGGCGATGCGCGCGCAGTACCTGGACCGGATGGACATCGAGCGCGAACGCGGCATCACCATCAAGGCGCAGAACGTGCGCCTGCCGTGGCGCGTCGGCGACACCGACTACGTCATGCACCTCATCGACACCCCCGGCCACGTCGACTTCACCTACGAGGTGTCGCGCGCGCTCGAGGCCTGTGAGGGCGCGATCCTGCTGGTCGACGCCGCGCAGGGCATCGAGGCCCAGACGCTGGCCAATCTCTACCTGGCGCTGGACAAGGACCTGACCATCATCCCGGTCCTCAACAAGATCGACCTGCCCGCCGCGGACCCCGACCGCTACGCCGCCGAGCTGGCCCACATCGTCGGCTGCGAGCCCGAGGACGTGCTGCGGGTGTCGGGCAAGACCGGCGTTGGTGTGCCCGAGCTGCTCGACGAGGTGATCAAGCAGGTGCCGCCGCCGGTGGGCGACGCGGACGCGCCGGCGCGGGCGATGATCTTCGACTCGGTCTACGACACCTATCGCGGCGTGGTGACCTACGTGCGCGTGGTGGACGGCAAGCTCACCCCGCGCGAGAAGATCAAGATGATGTCCACCGGCGCGACCCACGAGCTGCTCGAGATCGGCATCGTCTCCCCGGAGCCCAAGCCGACCACCGGTCTCGGCGTCGGTGAGGTGGGCTACCTGATCACCGGCGTGAAGGACGTGCGCCAGTCCAAGGTCGGCGACACCGTGACCGCCGCGCGCAACGGCGCCACCGACCCGCTCACCGGCTACCGGGAGCCGCGGCCGATGGTCTACTCGGGCCTGTACCCGGTGGACGGCTCGGACTACCCGGACCTGCGCGACGCGCTGGAGAAGCTCCAGCTCAACGACGCCGCGCTCAGCTACACCCCGGAGACCTCGGTGGCGTTGGGCTTCGGTTTCCGCTGCGGCTTCCTCGGTCTGCTGCACATGGAGATCACCCGCGAGCGCCTGCAGCGCGAGTTCGACCTCGACCTGATCTCGACCGCGCCGAACGTGGTGTACCGGGTGGAGATGGAGGACGGGTCCGAGCACGTCGTCACCAACCCCTCGTTCTGGCCGGAGGGCAAGGTGCGCAAGGTCTACGAGCCGGTGGTCAAGTGCACCATCATCTCCCCGAGCGAGTTCATCGGCTCGATCATGGAGCTGTGCCAGTCGCGCCGCGGTGAGCTCGGCGGCATGGACTATCTGTCGGAGACGCGGGTCGAGCTGCGCTACACGCTGCCGATGGCCGAGATCATCTTCGACTTCTTCGACTCGCTGAAGTCGCGCACCCGCGGCTACGCCAGCCTCGACTACGAGGAGTCCGGCGAGCAGATCTCGGATCTGGTGAAGGTCGACATCCTGTTGCAGGGCGAGGCGGTCGACGCCTTCTCCGCGATCGTGCACAAGGACGCCGCGCAGGCCTACGGCCACAAGATGACCACCAAGCTGCGCGAGCTGATCCCGCGTCAGCAGTTCGAGGTGCCGATCCAGGCGGCGATCGGCTCGAAGATCATCGCGCGTGAGAACATCCGCGCCATCCGCAAGGACGTGCTGGCCAAGTGCTACGGCGGCGACATCAGCCGCAAGCGCAAGCTGCTCGAGAAGCAGAAGGAAGGCAAGAAGCGGATGAAGACCATCGGCCGGGTCGACGTCCCACAGGAGGCGTTCGTGGCCGCGCTGTCCTCCGACGCGGCGGCGGACAAGCCTAAGGACAATAAGTAGCCTGCCGATAAGTGGCCTGCCGAGAAGTGACGCCGGGAGTGTGGCGGTCGTCACACTGTGACGACCGGGCGCTGCCGAAGATGTGACAGCCGGGGCCTGCGGAAATATCGTATGGATGTCTTCTCTCGGGGGTCCGGGGAGGATGGCCGGCATTCCCGAGACGTGGAGCCCTTTTATGACGCGCGACTTGCCTTTCGACGACGACGCAGTGGCAACGCCAGGAGACGACACCGCCTACAAGATCGCGACCGGGGTCGCGCGGGTGGCCCGCGCCGGCGCCTACGTCACCGGCGGCGCCCTGGTGGGCGCGCACCGCGCCAGGGACCACGGGTCCGGCGATCGGCCGCTCGCCAGCTGGAACGCGGGCGGGGCGCCCCGCAGCGCCCCGCCGCCCGAGCTGCCCAGCCCGG
>NZ_JARWRU010000544.1 GCF_029867845.1 Nocardia farcinica
CGGGGCAGCCGTGCCGCCGCGGCGCGGGAACTTGCGGTGGTGGGCGGGGCGGGCGACGGTGGGGGGATGGAGGCGTTGCCGGAGGATCTGTCCGCATTGCTGGAGGAGTACGGGCGGCATCTGCGGCTCGGACGCAATCGGTCCGAACACACGGTGCGGGCCTATGTGGGTGACGCGCGGGCGCTGCTGGGGCATCTGTACGCGCGATCAGCGGACTCGGCGCTGGGGGAGCTGGACCTGGGAGTCCTGCGGTCGTGGTTGGCGGAGCTGGCGGCGGGTGGGGCGGCGCGCACCACGCTGGCGCGGCGGGCATCCTCGGCGCGGACGTTCACCGCCTGGCTCACCAGGACCGGGCGGCTGGCCGAAGACCCCGGGCTGCGGTTGGCGTCGCCGAAAGCGCATCGGACTCTGCCCTCGGTGCTGGGCAGGCAGCAGGCGGTCGCGGCGATGGAGGCGGCGGAGTCGGGTGCGCGGCAGGAGGATCCGATGGCGCTGCGGGACCGGCTGATCGTGGAACTGCTGTACGCCACCGGCATCAGGGTCAGTGAGCTGTGCGGACTGGACATCGACGATGTGGATCGGGAGCGGCGGTTGGTACGGGTGCTGGGCAAGGGCGGCAAGGAGCGGTCCGCGCCCTTCGGCGGGCCCGCCGACCTGGCGGTGGAGCAGTGGTTGCGGCGGGGGCGTCCGGTCTTCGCGACGGCGCGGTCGGGGCGGGCGCTGTTGATCGGGCGACGCGGGCGCAGGCTCGACCCGCGCCAGGCCAGGGCGGTGGTGCACGAGGTGGTCTCGGCGATCCCGGGAGCGCCGGATCTCGGGCCGCACGGATTGCGGCACAGTGCCGCAACCCACCTGCTGGAAGGCGGCGCCGACCTGAGGGTGGTGCAGGAATTGCTCGGGCACAGCAGCCTGGCGACCACGCAGCTGTACACGCACGTCTCGATCGAGCGGTTGAAGAAGGTGCACGATCAGGCCCACCCGCGCGCGTGAGGCCGATACTCTTGTAACAGGTTCTAGTTCTGGAGGCGGGCGGATGACGGAAGCGGCGGAACGGGCGAGCGTCCACGAGGTGCTCGGCACCCGGATCACCATGCCGGTACGCATCCGCACCGCACACGCCTTCATGGCCACCTATGCCGTACCCGTCGCAGCCGCGCAGCGGATCATCGACTACTCCGGGCTGCGGGTGTTGCGCCTTCCCGGCGGTCGCGCACTCTGCACGCTGGTGTTCGTGCAGTACGTCGACGGCGACCTCGGTCCTTACCACGAGTTCGGAGTGTCGTTCATGGTCGGCCACCACACCGCGCCTTCGGAATCGGCCGTGGGCGATCTGCGCGCACTGCTGGGCGGCACGGCCGGGGTCTTCATCCACCCGCTGCCGGTGGACGGGGAGTTCACCCTCGCCGCCGGGCGCGGAATCTGGGGCTTTCCGAAGGAACTCGCCGATTTCGACGTCACCCACCACGGAATCCGCCGGGGGCGTCTGTCCCGTGACGGCGCCACGATCGTCGACCTCACCGTTCGCCCCGGTCTGCCGACCCCGATGCGGCGCAGCGCGGGAGCCTCCTTCGACGCCTACTCCCATATCGACGGCGTGACCCGGTGCACCCGCTGGGAGATGACGCCGACCGGGATGCGGGCGCGACTCGGCGGGGCCGACCTGGTGCTCGGCGACCATCCGTGGGCGGCCGAACTGGGGGAGCTGGGGTTGCCGCGCCGGGCGATCTCGGCGTCGACGGTGCGGAATCTGGAGATGACCGTCGGCGACGCTGCCGTCGTCTAGTTCGAACGAGGGCGGCGAGCCCGCCGGGTGCCGTGGCGCCCTTGCCCGGACCGGATCTCCGAATCGACCCAGCGCGGTTCGTGGACGGCCTCCGCCCGCACCGCTAGCCTGGCGTTGCGGAAAGTTTGCCTCATCGTTCCAGGTGTATGCGCATGTGATGGTAGGAACGCCCGAGTACGCACGTCATCACCGTACTGTCCCGGATCCGGCGGTCTGCTCCGCCTTGGTTGCCAGGAGGTCACCGATGGATATGAGCACTGCGGCCGAACCCGGTCGCCCGGTCGTCGCGGCCAACCTGCGGGCGGCCGCGATCACGGCCAGTGGCGGCGCCGACGTCGCAGACCGGGAACGCGCGGACGCCGAGCGCGGGTTCGTCGCGGCCCGTGTCCCCGGTGTGGTCACCACCGCCGACGGGACCGTGATCTGGGACAGCGACTCCTTCGCCTTCCTACGCGAACCGTGTCCGCCGTCGGTGCACCCCGGTGTGTGGCGGCACGCGGGGCTCGGCTGCAGGCAGGGACTGTTCCGGGTGGCCGAGGGCATCTACCAGGTGCGCGGTCTCGACCTGTCGAACATGACCCTGGTCGAGGGACGTGCCGGGGTGGTGGTGATCGACGCGCTGCTCTCGGCGGAGACCGCCGCCGCGGCACTGGGCCTCTACCGGCAACACCGGGGCGACCGCCCGGTGACCGGCCTGATCTACACCCGCGCCCGCGTCGACCACTTCGGCGGCTCGCCCGGCGTCGTCACCGAGGACGAGGCGCGAGCGGGCCGCTGCCCGGTGCTCGCGCCCGTGGGCTTCGACGACCACGCCGTGGCGGGCAGCGGTTACGTGGGCACCGCAGCCGCCAGGCGCGCCGCCTACGCCTACGGCGCGGTCCTGCCGCGCGGACCGCTGGGGGCGGTCGGGGCCGGGCTCGGGCAGACCACCTCGCTGGGCACCGTCGGCCTGGTCGCACCGACCGTCGAGATCGCCGACACCGGCCACCGCGCGGTGATCGATGGCGTCGAGCTGGTCTTCCAGGTGGTCCCCGGCGTGACCGGCCCGGCCGCGCTGAACATCCACCTGCCCGCCCACCGCGCGCTCTACCTGGCCGAGAGCCTGGACCGTCCGTTGACCGAATCACCCCTCGCCGGAGCCCAGGACACGCCCCCACGCGAGCGGGCCCGCCGGCTCACCGAGGCGCTCACCCTGTTCGCAGCCGACACCGAGGTTCTGCTCGCCGCCCACCACCATCCGATCTGGGGCGACGCCCGCATCCGCGAGACATTGGCCCGGCATCGTGACCTGCACGCCTACCTGCACGACCAGATCGTGCGGCTGCTGAACCTCGGCTACACGGGCGCCGAGATCGCCGAACGGCTGGAACTTCCGCCCGCACTGGAACACCTCGGTCCCGCGCGCGGCGGTCCCGCGGCCGTCTGCCACCACGTCAAGACCATCCAGCACCACTATCTGGGGTGGTTCGACGGCAATCCGGCGCACCTGTGGGAGCACTCGCCGGTGGAGGCGGCACGCAAGCACGTCGAGTTCATGGGCGGCGCGGAACAACTGTTGCGCAAGGCCCGCGAGTCCTACGCCGCGGGCGACTACCGGTGGGTTGCCCAGGCCGCCGGGTACCTGGTCTTCGCCGACCCGGACGACGAACGCGCCCGGCATCTGCAGGCCAGCGCCTTCGAACAACTGGCCTACGGCGCGGCCGACGCGGTGCACCGCAACATCTACCTCAGCGGGGCCTACGAGCTCCGCTACGGCATCTTCGGCACGCCCGCGGCCGGCGGCGTGCCGCTCGCACCGCAGACCATGACCGTCGAGCGGATCCTCGATGTCGCGGCACTGCGAGTGGACGGGCCGAAGGCCTGGGACCAGCACCTGGTGACCGACTGGCAGATCACCGACACCGACCGGACCCACCGCGTCGAACTGCGCAACGGTGTGCTGACCCACTATGTGCTGCCGGAGGAGCGCGCGCTGCCCGAGGCGGACGCCGTCTTCACCTGCTCGCGCACGGCGTTGGTGCGCGTGCTGCTGAGTGGCGAGGATTTCGGCGTGGTCGTCGGGGCGGGGGAGATCGCCATCGAGGGCGACCCGACCAAGCTCGCCTCGCTGGTCGCCGTGCTGGACAGCCCGGACCCGGACTTCGCGATCGTCACGCCCTGACCGGCGAGCGCGCCGCGCTCAGCGGCGGGCCCCGACCGTGAGCACGGTGCCCGCGTCGATGCTGCCGGAGACGATCCCGCCCGCCAGTTCGGCGAGCCTGCGGCCGGTACGCAGCGCGTGGGCGCGCAGACAGGCGAAGGCCTCGGCGTTGTCCAGACCACCCCGCTCGGCGAGTACCGCCTTGGCGTGCTCCACGGTGGCGCGGTCGTTCAGGGCGACGGGCAGGCGGTCCTGGATCGGCTCGACCCGGGGTCGCAGGATGTGCTGGGCCACCCCGATGGCGGCCAGATCGGCCAGGGTCTGCGCTGTGCGCAGCGGCGCGCGGGGCAACGCCTTCGGGCCGTCGCCCAGCACCGTCAGGGCGCCGAGGGTGTCGTTGCGCAGGCGCAGCGGCAGGGCGTAGACCGAGCGATATCCCCGTCTGCTCGCGTGGGTCGCGAAATCCGGCCACACCACCGACGCGGCGTTGATGTCGTCGACCAGGGCGGGCGCCCCGGTGGAGTAGGTGTGCCTGGCCGGGCCGTCGCCGGCCTCGCCCAGGGAGCGGGCCCCCGCGGAGGGGGGGGCCCGCCAGCCCCGCTCGCCGCGCTTG
>NZ_JARWRU010000545.1 GCF_029867845.1 Nocardia farcinica
GCCTGGTGCAGACCTCCCTCCAGATCGGCGGCGCGGTGGTCCTCGCCGTCACCACCGGCCTCATCGGCGGCGCGGCCGCCGAGGGGATCGCCGGCTACCGACCCGGCCTGTACCTGGTGACCGCCGTCGCGGCGATCGGCCTGGCCGCCTCGGCCACCGCCCTGCTCACCCGCAACCAGAAGGTCACCGAACTCGCCTGAGCTATCAGCAGGTCCATTCGCCCGCAGATGGGGTCGCCGGAACTCGGCGGCCCCATCGAGCCGTGTCCGAAACGGTCGCCGGCGTCATCCCGCCCAGCAGTTCAGAACTCGGCGTCCTCGACGCGCCCCTTCATGCCGGACTCGGCGAGCACGTCCACCACCCGCAGGGCGAACTTCTCCGCCCAGGATCGTCCCTCGGCGTAGGTGGCGAAGCCGAGGCCGATGAAGGTGGCACGGGTCCGGCCGTCGGCCTCGCGGTAGACGATGTGGATGGTGCGGTCGTTGCCCGCGTCGACGAGGTCGTACCAGGGGGCGGGATCCTCGTAGTCCTGGCGGCGGGCGTCGCCCGCGGCGAGGCGTTCGCTGGACCAGCGTTCACCGAGGCCGATGAGCGCGGCGTATTTGAACTTCCGGTCCATCCAGGTGGGCTTCTCTCGCACAGCCCGGTGGACCGCCATCGCGATCCGAGCCGTCGGCGCATCGGTGACAAGGACGGACCCGACGTTCTCGGCCATCAAACATTCCCCAACTGACTCGAACTTCCCGATGAAGGGAACAGGATAGATGGCGCGGGCCGGATCGGACAGCCCGACCACAGCCGGACAAACCGGACGAGAATGTCAACTGTGACAGTGCCCAACGAACCGCGGTCCCGCGACCGCGCCGCTCAGGAAACGCCGAGGTCGCGCGCGATGATGGTTTTCATGACCTCGCTGGTCCCCGCGTAGATCCGGGCCACCCGCGCATCGGTGTACAGCCGGGCGATCGGATACTCCGTCATGTAGCCGTAGCCGCCGAACAGTTGCAGGCAGCGGTCCACCACGCGGGCCTGGGTCTCGGTGCAGAACAGCTTCACCCTGGCGGCGTCCGCCGGTGAGAGCACACCGTCGATCAGGTCGAGGACGGCGCGGTCGATCATGGTCTGGGCGGCCTCGACTTCGGCGGACAGGGCGGCGAGTTCGAACTTGGTGTTCTGGAACGACGAGACCGGGGTGCCGAACGCCGTGCGCTGCCGGGTGTAGTCGATGGTGACGGCGATGGCGGCGGGCGCCTGGGCGACCGAGCCGACCGCGACGGTGAGGCGTTCCTGCGGCAGGTTGTGGCCGAGGTACCCGAACGCGGCGCCCTCCTCGCCGAGCCGGTTGGCGACCGGGACGCGCACGTCGGTGAAGGACAGTTCCGTGGTGTCCTGCACCTTGCAGCCCATCTTGTCCAGCAGACGGCCGCGTCGGAAGCCCGCCATGCCGTCTTCGACGACGAGCAGGGTCAGCCCGGCGCGCCGGTTGCCTGGGTCGGCGCCGGTGCGGGCGACCACGACGACCAGATCGGCGAGCAGGCCGCCGGTGATGAAAGTCTTGGCGCCGTTGAGAATGTAGTGGTCGCCGTCGCGGACGGCGGTGGTGCGGATGCCCGCCAGGTCGGAGCCGGTGCCGGGCTCGGTCATGGCGATCGCGGTGAGCAGCCGGCCCGCCGCCAGGCCGGGGAACCAGCGCGCGCGCTGCGCGGGGTCGGCGTATTCGAGGAAGTAGGGCAGGATCACGTCGAGCTGGGTGCGGACGGTGCCGAGCGTGACCAGGGCGCGGGCCGCCTCCTCCTGGAGGATCACGTTGTAGCGGTAGTCGCGCAGGCCCGCGCCGCCGTGCTCCTCGGGCAGCGCGAAGCCGAGCAGGCCGAGTTCGCCCATGGCGGTGAAGATCTCGCGCGGCATCCGCCCGGCCTTCTCCCAGGCGGGATAGTCGGGCGCGATCTGTTTCGCGACGAAATCCCTGGCCAGTTCGCGGAACGCGTCGTGGTCGGCGGTGAACAACTGGCGGCGCACGGGCTACCTCCGGTTCTCGGTGGTGGCGGGGCGGACCGGCGGCCTGCGCACGCTCCAGCGCCCGGTGAAACGCGGTTCGCGGTGTTCGGCGAAGGCGGCGTAGGCCTCGGGGGCGTCCTCGGTGGCGAAATTGAGTCCCTGCGCCCTGGCCTCGGCGGCGAGCGCCTGGCGCAGGGTGGTGACGGCGCCCTCGTGCAACAGCGCCTTGGACTGGGCCGACGCGACCGGCGGTCCGGCGGCCAGCCGCGCGGCGAGTTCGTCGGTGAACGCGTCGATCTCCCCGGCCGGGCGCACCCAGGTGACCAGGCCCAGGTCGTGGGCCTGTGCGGCATCGATGGTCTCGGCGAGCAGGGTCAGGCGCTTGGCCTGCTGCATGCCGACCAGCCGGGGCAGCAGCCAGGACCCGCCCAGGTCCATGGTGAGGCCGCGCCGGGTGAACACCTGGGAGAAGGTCGATTCCGGGGTGGCGACGACCAGGTCGCAGCCGAGTGCGAGATTCCAGCCCGCCCCGAACGCCGGGCCGGTCACCTTCGCGACGGTCGGCAACGGCAGCTCGTGCAGCAGCAGGGCCACGTCGGTCAGCGGGCGCATGCGGTGGATCGGGTGCGAATTGTCCGGCACCGAGATGTCGGCGCCGGAGCAGAAGGCGCCGCCCGCGCCGGTCAGCACCAGCGCCCGCACCGAGCGGTCGCCTGCCGTCGCGCGCAGGGCGTCGGCCAGGGCGAGCCACAGCTCGCCGTCGATGGCGTTGCGGCGGTGCGGGCGGTTCAGGGTCAGGGTGCGCACGCCGTCGCGGTCGGTGACGAGCAGGCTCGCCCGTGGCGTGGCCGTGACCTCGGCCCCGTCTCCGCGGGCGGCCGGACGGGACGCACCGGTGTATTCGGCCTCGGCGCTCACCTCGCGGCCCCCCGCGACGAGGTTTCGGCCGGACTCGGCGGCACGTCCGTCGTGTCGATCGGCCCATCGGCCGTCGGCTGTGCGCCGGTCGGCTGTGCGCCGGTCGGCGCCGAGGGCGCTCGACCGAGGACGGCGCAGGCCCGCAGGTACGCGATCTCCTCGGCGGTGCAACCGATTTCGGCGAGCACGGCATCGGTGTGCTCGCCGAGCGCGGGCACCGGCCCCATCGGCGGGTCGTAGCCGGTGAGGACGGCAGGCGGCAGCAGGGCGGGCACCGGCCCGGCGGGTGTGTCGATCTCGCGCCAGCGGCCGCGTTCGACGAGCTGGGGATGGTCGAGGACCTCGCTCGGGCGGTTGTAGCGGGCGTTGCCGATGCCCGCCGCGTCGGCGATGCGCTGGATGTCGGCGAGATCGTGGCGGGCGCACCAGGCGGCGATGGCGGTGTCGAGTTCGGCGCGGTGGCGGGTTCGGCCGGGATTGGTGCGCAGGCGCTCGTCGGCGGCCAGGTCGGGGCGGTCGATGATCTCGGTGGCCAGGCGCTGCCATTCGCGGTCGTTGGTGGTGCCGAGGACAATGGTCTGCCCGTCGGCGGTGCGGTAGGCGCCGTAGGGGGACACCGCGGGCGAGCTCATGCCGAGCGGCTGCTGGTCGATGCCGGAATGCCGGGCGTAAGTGAGGTGGTAGCCCATCATCTCGGCCATGGTGTCGAACAGGCTGACCGTGATCTGTGCCCCGCGCCCGCCCTCGAGCGGCCTGCGGGAGCGGGACTCCGGCGCGGCATCGCGGGAGGCGTCGCGGCGGTAGATGGCGGCGACGACGGCCAGCGCGGCGTACAGGCCGGTGGTCACATCGGCCACGGCCGGGCCGGGTTTGGCGGGGGCGTCGGCGGTGCCGGTCACCGCGCACACCCCGGACTCGGCCTGCACCAGCAGGTCGTAGGCGCGCTTGTGCGACAGCGGCCCGCCCCGGCCGAAGCCGTCGATCTCCACGGTCACCAGATGCGGATGCGCCCTGGCCAGCTCCGGCCCGGACAGGCCGAGGCGCGCGACGGCGCCGGGCGCGAGATTGGACACCAGCACGTCGGCGTCGAGCAGCAGCCGGTGCAGCAGATCCGCGCCCTCGGCGGATTTCACGTCGACCGCGACGGATTCCTTGCCCCGGTTCACCCACACGAAGTGCGCGGCCTGCCCGCCCACCACGTCGTCGTAGTACCGGGCGAAGTCGCCGCCGTCCGGGTGCTCGATCTTCACGACCCTGGCGCCGAAGTCGGCCAGCGTCCGCGTGCACATGGGCGCGGACACCGCTTGTTCCAGGGCGATCACGGTGATGCCGGACAGCGGGCCGCCGGGCGCGCGGTCCATCACAGCACCGTGCCGCCGTCCACCGGCAGCACCTGCCCGGTGATGAAGGAGGCGGCGTCGGAGGCGAGGAACACGAAGGCGCCCGCGACCTCTTCGGGTTCGGCCCAGCGCCGCAACAGGATCCGGTCGAGCATCGGCCCGGCGAAGCGCTCGTTCGTGCGGATGGTCTCGGTCATGGGCGTGGCCGCCAGCGGGGCCAGCGCGTTGACCAGGATGTTCTTTCGGGCCAGTTCCTTGGCCAGCGACTTGGTGATGCCGAGGATCGCGGCCTTGGCGGCGGAGTAGTTCACCTGCCCGAGCGTGCCGACCAGGCCCGCGGCGGAGGTGACGTTGATGATGCGCCCGCGTCCGTCGGTGGCCAGGTGCGGCAGCGCCGCCTGCGAGCAGTTGAGGGTGCCCATGACGTGGATGTCGAACAACCGCCGCACGGATTCTGCGGTGGTGTCGGCGAACATGGCGGGAGCGGTGACGCCGGCGTTGTTGACGACGATGTGCACGGCGCCGCCGGCGAGGGCGGCGGCGCGTTCGGCGGCCTCGCCCGCGGCGGCCCGGTCGGTGACGTCGAAGGCGAAGCTGTGCGCCACACCGCCGTCGCCGGTGATCTTCTCGGCGACGGCCGCCGCGGCGTCGCCGTCCCGATCGGTGACCAGCACCGAGGCGCCGGGGGGGGGG
>NZ_JARWRU010000546.1 GCF_029867845.1 Nocardia farcinica
CGCTAATCCGAACGGATTGCCTGAACCGGGACCGAAGGGCGCCGCGCCGCGCTGGCGCGCGTCGTCGTCTTCGTCGCGGCCGGAGAATCCGAACGGGGTGTCACTCATACTCACCACGTTACGCGGACCGCGCGGTCCCACGACATGGGACACCGCCCGCATCGGTGCACGTGCCGCGCCATTACGCGGACAGCGAAACCTCTAGTGTGGGCGGGGTGAATCGTCGGATCTCCACTCTGCTGGTCGCACTCGTCCCGGTGCTGGTGCTCGGCGTGCTCGGCACCGTGGTCCAGGTGCCCTTCGTCGCGCTCGGCCCCGGCCCCACCTTCGACACCCTCGGCGCCTACGACGGCGTGCCGGTGGTGGACGTGCAGGGCGCCGAACTCGACGAGACCACCGGGCACCTGAACATGACGACCGTGTCGGTGCGCGACGGGCTGAATCTCTACGAGGCCTTCGGCTTCTGGGCCAGCGGCAAGCACGGCCTGGTCCCGCGCGCCGAGGTCTATCCGCCGGATGTGCCCCGCGAGGTCATCGAGGAATCCAACCAGCAGGAGTTCCGCAACTCCGAGAGCGCGGCCGAGGTGGCCGCGATGAACTACCTGAAACTGCCGACCGCCGTGCTGGTGCGCCAGGTGGGCGAGGACAGCCCGGCCGCCGGCGTGCTCGAACCCGGTGACGAGATCGTCAGTGTGGGTGGCGTGCGCGCGAACACCCCCGGTGACGTGGTGCACGAGACCAGCTCGCGCGCCCCGGGCACCCCGCTGACCGTGGTGTACCGGCGCGACGGCCGGGAGGCCACCGCCGAGTTCGTGTTGAAGGCCAATCCAGAGGACGAGAGCAAGGGCGTGCTCGGGGTGACCATCGGCACCGGCGCGCGCCCGCCGGTCGAGGTCAGTTTCAATCTGGCCGACATCGGCGGTCCCTCGGCGGGCCTGATGTTCAGCCTGGCGCTGATCGACAAGCTCAGCCCCGGCGAACTGGGCGGCGGTGATTTCGTCGCGGGCACCGGCACCATCGAGACCGACGGCACGGTCGGCCCGATCGGCGGCATCCAGTACAAGATGATCGCCGCCAGGGAGGCGGGCGCGGAGACCTTCCTGGTCCCGGCCGCCAACTGCAACGAGGCCAGGCAGCGGGTGCCCGAGGGCCTGCGGCTGGTGAAGGTGGAGAGCCTGGACGGCGCGGTGCGGTCGCTGGCGGCGATCAACGAGGGCGGGGAAGCGCCCGGCTGCGACTGAGCGCTTCCCCGAGCGGACTCCCGGGGGAAAGCGCGATCGGCGAGCTCAGTCGTCGAGCGTGTGGTGCAGGGCCTCGAGAACGTTGGACGCCAGGTTCGGATAGGTCCGCAGGTCCAGATCGCCGAACTCGTCGTCGTCCGCGTCGGGGCGCAGTTGCAGCAGCGCCAGCGACACGCCGCCGCGCAGCACCGCGGCGAACAGCCGCGCCTCGCGGCGGCCCGGGTGCTCGAGCGCGGCGGCCCTGCCCGCGGCGTCGGCGGCCTCGTGATCGGCCAGCAACGGACCGAGCGCGTCGTCGAGGGTGCTCTCGGCGTCCGGCGGCAGCACCACGATCTCCTGCACCAGCACGCAGCCGCGCACGGCCTCCGGCCAGGTGGTGGTGGCGAGGAATTCGTCGAGGGCCATCGAGCCGCCGGTGATGTCTTCCGGCAGCGGCTCCTGGGCGATGGGGGTCAGCTCGTTGCCCCGGTCGAGCTCGTCGAGCAGGGAGGGCTCGGCGGCCACCAGGTCCTCGGTGGGGACCAGCGCGAACATCTGCGGCGGTCTTCCCCAGCCCTCGCCGTCGGCGAACTCCGCCACCTCTCGGACGGCGCGGGACAGGACGAGTTCGGCGTGCAGATCAGCGGTCACCACGCCATCTTTTCACCCGCCGCCGATGCGCGAGGCGGACCCGGTGCGAAAGGCTCGCCGAGTCGCCGGTCACGACCCCGCCAGCGTTGTAATGTCCGTTTCCGTAGAGTGGGCGCGAACGATCCGTGCGGATCGGACGCAACGTCGGACTGCGGTGCCCCGGACCGGGAACGGTGCGAGGGAGCCGCCGGACACCTGGAGTGTGGCATCGTGGGCATGCGGCCCCCAACCGGCTTACCTTCGCTGACGCGACGCAGCCGCGCGCTGCTGGTGGCGGCTGTCGTCCTGGCTGCGCTGTTGCTGTTCGGTCCACGGCTGACCGACACATACACCAACTGGCTGTGGTTCGGCGAGGTCGGCTACCGCGAGGTCTTCACGACGGTGCTGTTCACCCGCATCGCGCTGTTCGTCGTGGTCGGCCTGTTCATCGGCGTGTCGGTCTGGCTGGCGCTGCTGCTCGCCTACCGCAGCAGACTGCTGTTCGTGCCGCAGGCCGGGCCCAACGACCCGATCGCCCGCTACCGCAGCACCGTGACGGGCAGGCTCAAGACCTTCGGCATCGGCATCCCCGTGGTCTTCGGCGTGCTGTCCGGTCTGGTCGCGCAGTCCAACTGGGTGACCACGCAGCTGTTCCTCAACGGCGGCGACTTCGGCACCAAGGATCCGCAGTTCGGCCTCGACGTCGGCTTCTACGCCTTCGACCTGCCGTTCTTCCGCATGGTGCTGAACTGGATGTTCGTCGCCGTGGTGATCGCCTTCTTCGCCAACCTGGTGACCCACTACATCTTCGGTGGCTTGCGCCTGACCGGCCGCGAAGGATTGCTGACCCGCGCCGCGCGCATCCAGCTCGCCGTCATCGCCGGACTGTTCGTGCTGCTCAAGGCGGTCGCGTACTGGTTCGACCGCTACGACCTGCTGTCCAGCTCCCGCAAGGAGCCCACCTTCTACGGCGGCTCCTACACCGACATCAACGCGGTGCTGCCCGCCAAGCTGATCCTGCTGGCGATCGCGGTCATCTGCGCGCTGGCCTTCTTCGCCGGCGTGGTGCTGCGCGACCTGCGCGTGCCCGCCATGGCCGCCGCCCTGCTTGTGCTCTCCTCGGTGCTGGTCGGCGCGGTCTACCCGCTGGTCATCGAACAGTTCTCGGTGCGCCCGAACGCCGCGGACAAGGAGTCGGAGTACATCGAGCGCAATATCGCCGCCACCCGCGACGCCTTCGGCATCACCTCGGACAAGATCGAGTACAAGGACTATCCCGGCGAGAGCTCCAAGAGCCCGCTCGAGGTGCCGGTCGACGCCGCCACCATCGGCAACGCCCGCCTGCTCGACCCGAACATCCTCTCGCCGACGTTCACCCAGCTGCGCCAGCTGAAGAACTTCTACGGCTTCCCGGAATCGCTGGACATCGACCGCTACGAGATCAACGGTCAGGTCCAGGACTTCATCGTCGCGGCCCGCGAGCTCTCGCCCGCGGCGCTGACCGGCAACCAGACCGACTGGATCAACAAGCACACCGTCTACACCCACGGCAACGGCTTCGTGGCCGCGCCGGCGAACCGGGTCAACAAGCCGCAGTCCGAGGACGCCAACGCCACCGGCGGCTCGTCGGACTCCGGCTACCCGATCTTCATGGTGAGCGACCTGTTCACCCCGAAGGACAGCCAGGTCATCCGGGTCGAGCAGCCGCGCGTCTACTACGGCGAGCTGATCTCGCAGTCCGATCCCGACTACGCGATCGTCGGCGCGACCGAGAGCCAGGCGCCGCGCGAGTACGACTCCGACACGGCCCAGTACACCTACACCGGCAAGGGCGGCGTGCCGATCGGCAACTGGTTCAACCGGCTGGCCTTCGCCGCCAAGTACGCCGAGCGCAACATCCTGTTCTCCGAGGCCATCGGCCCGGAGTCGAAGATCCTCTACAACCGCAGCCCGCGTGA
The DNA here is from genome assembly GCF_029867845.1 of Nocardia farcinica. Lineage (GTDB taxonomy): Bacteria > Actinomycetota > Actinomycetes > Mycobacteriales > Mycobacteriaceae > Nocardia > Nocardia farcinica_A. The sequence continues at coordinate 3,809 of NZ_JARWRU010000546.1, forward strand.
GCGCGTGCAGAAGGTGGCGCCGTGGCTGACCGCCGACGGCAACGCCTACCCGGCGGTCGTGGACGGCAGGATCGTCTGGATCGTCGACGCCTACACCACCCTCGACAACTACCCCTACGCGCAGAAGACCTCGCTGGAGGGCGCTGTCGAGGACAGCATCGACAAGAAGACCGGTCGCCTGCTGCCCCGCAAGGAGGTCAGCTACATCCGCAACTCGGTCAAGGCCACCGTCGACGCCTACGACGGCACCGTGACCCTCTACGAGGTGGACCCGACCGACCCGGTGCTGAAGGCCTGGCGCGGGGTCTTCCCCAACTCGGTCAAGCCGGAGAGCGAGATCAGCGACGAGCTGCGCTCCCACTTCCGCTACCCGGAGGACCTGTTCAAGGTCCAGCGGGAGATGCTGACCAAGTACCACGTGGACAACCCGCGTGAGTTCTTCACCAACAACGCCTTCTGGTCGGTGCCCTCCGATCCCACCATCGAGGGCGGCAGCTTCAACCAGCCGCCGTACTACGTGCTGCTGGGCGACGAGGACAGCAAGGAACCGGTGTTCAACCTGACCAGCGCGATGGTCGGCTACAACCGCCAGTTCCTCTCCGCCTACATCTCGGTGCGCTCCGACCCGGAGAACTACGGCAAGTTCACGATTCTGCGCCTGCCCACCGACACCCAGACCCAGGGTCCGCAGCAGACGCAGAACACCATGACGACGGCGCCGCAGGTCTCCCAGGAGAAGACGCTGCTGTCGAACTCCAACAAGATCCGCTACGGCAATCTGCTGACCCTGCCGATCGCCGACGGCGGCATCCTCTATGTGGAGCCGTTCTACAACGAACGCAACACCGGCCCGAACACCGCCACCTTCCCGCAGCTGCTGCGCGTGCTGGTCAGCTATCGCGACCAGGCGGGCAGCGTGAAGGTCGGTTACGCCTCGACGCTGGCCGAGGCGCTGAACCAGGTGATCCCCGGCGCGGGCGCGCTGGCCACCCCGCCCGGCGGCGATCCGGCGACCAGGCCTCGGCCCGGCTCCGCGCCGCCGGCCATCGAGGTCACCCCACCCACCGAGGACGGCGACCAGCAGCAACAGAGCACGCCGCCGCCGGCGAGCGGTTCGCGTGACAAGGACGCCGCGGCCGCCGAGCTGGATCGCAAGATCGACGCGGTGCGCAGTGCCATGCGCAGCGGCAACTTCGAGGACTTCGGCAAGGCGCTGGAGGAACTGGAGGCCGCGGTCGAGGCCTACCAGGAGGCGGGCCGCTGACCAGGACCGTCGCCGTCGCGGTGGGCTGAATTCTCCGCGCAGGAAGCCCGAGGACAGCGACAGCGGCCCCCCCGGGGGCCCCGGGGGGGGGGGGGGGCCGGCGGAAGGGGGGGGGTGGGGGAGTTTGGTGTGGGGGGCCGCCACACCCCACCCCCGGGCCCCCCC
>NZ_JARWRU010000547.1 GCF_029867845.1 Nocardia farcinica
CGCCGCCCCACCCCCCGCGCGGGCTTACGCCCGCGCCGCCCCCCGGCGGCGGGGGCGTTGCCCCGGTGGGCCCGCGGGGGGCGGTGCCGCGGGCCCCCCCCCGCCGCGCCGCCGACATCGTGGCGGCGGGCGCGGCGGCGGTACGCATCACCGGAGAACTCGACGCGCTGCTCGCCCCCGGCGAGGGCGCGCCCACGCTGAGCCTGCTGGCCGAGGCGGTGCGCGGGCTCGAGCAGTCCGCTCCCGACCTGATCGACGCACTGCACGCGGCGGTGGTGCCCATGCGGACCTTCGCCGAACACCAGGCGGCGCTGGCCGAACTCATGGGCGCGGGCGGGACCACGCTGGCCGCCGTCGACGGCGCGCTCGACCGCCAGGCAGGCCGGATCGACACCGTGCTCGGCGAATTGGCGCCGGTGCTCGACGTCTTCGCCGACGGCGCACCGACCCTCGGGCCGATCGTGGCCCGCTTCAACAAGCTGTCGGGGCTGTGGTTCTCGGAGTTCTACAACGCCGAACATCCGCGCGGCATCGGCAAGTTCCAGTTCCGGCTGACCCCGCACACCCGCTACACCCGCGCCGACTGCCCCCGCTACGGCGAACTCGAAGGCCCGAGCTGTGCCACCGCGCCCACCGAGTTCCCCGTCGAGGAGCTGCCCGAGACCATGGACCCCGGCGCGTACGCGGCCGCGCACCAGCCGGGCCCCGACCTGCCCGCCGACCTGCGCGCGCTGATCGAGCGGGTGCTCACCGGCGGCGGCAACGGCGCCGAGGCCCTGCTCGGGTCGCTGCTGGCCGACGGTCCCTTCCCCACCGGAGGCCGCTGATGAGCTATCGCAGACCCCTGATCGGCGTGAGCCTGTTCGTGACGGTGGCCTTCGCGCTGCTGTGGACCACCTACGTAACGCTGGACCGCCGCGTCGCGGGCGACACCCATGACTACAGCGCGGTCTTCAGCGACGTCAGCGGGCTGCGCGTCGGCGACGACGTGCGCATGGCGGGGGTGCGGGTCGGCCGCGTCGACGCCATCGAACTCGACGGCACGCTCGCCAGGGTCCGTTTCCGCGTCGAGGCGGGCCAGAAGCTCTACGGCGACACCCGCGCCGCCATCACCTACCAGAACGTCATCGGCCAGCGCTATCTGGGCCTGGTGAAAGCCGACCACGGCGACCCCGCCGAACTCGCGCCCGGCGCGGAGATCCCGCTCGAGCACACCGAACCGTCCTTCGACATCTCGGCCCTGCTCAACGGTTTCGAGCCACTGTTCGCCGGACTCGACCCGCACCAGGTGGACAACCTGACCGCCGCGCTGGTCACCGCCCTGCAGGGCGACAACGCCTCGCTGGTGCTGCTCGTCGAACAGGTCTCCGCGCTGGCGCAGGCGCTGGCGGGACCGGACCAGGTGCTCGGCGAGGTCATCGCCAACCTGAACCGGGTGGTGGGCAACCTGGCCGGACAGGCGGGGGAACTGGGTTCGCTGCTCGCGCGCTCCCGCGCCCTGGTCGACGGGCTCAGCGCACATCGCGACGAACTGCTCGGCGCGCTCACCACCGTCTCGGTCACCACCGACCGGATGGCGCGGGCGGTCGACGACATCGAGCCCGACCTGACCGGGATGCTCTACCGCGAACCGGGTTTCACCCGCCACTTCCAGGAGAACAAGCAGAACTTCGCCTATCTCGGGTTCAACATGCCCGCGTTGATGAAGGGGCTGGCCAGAGTGAGCCAGGAGGGCGCCTACCTCAACACCTATCTGTGCAATTTCGGCGTGACCGTGCTGCCCGGACTCAGCAACCTCGTGCCGACCGTCGTCGACCTCGCCACTCCGGGCGGCGAGGCCCAGTATTCGCCCGTGTGCAGGTGAGGGTTGTGATGTCGAGACGAATCCGGCGAAGTTTCCCGTGGCCGCGTCGGCTGCGAGGACTGCGGCTGCGCCCCTTGGAGGACTATCCGCGCCCGGCGCTCGGGGCGCTCGCGCTGGCCGTGCTGCTGGTCGTGGTGGCGGCGGCGGTGACGATAGGTACGAGCGATCCCGGCCGCGTCCGCTACGAGGCCGAGTTCGCGCAGGCCGCCGGCATCGCCGCCGGCGATCTGGTGAGCGTGGCCGGAGTGCCGGTCGGCGCGGTGGACGGGGTGCGCCTGGACGGTGACCGGGTCAGGGTGACCCTGGCGGTGGACTCCTCGGTGGCCC
>NZ_JARWRU010000548.1 GCF_029867845.1 Nocardia farcinica
GGGCCGGGGGCGGGGGGGGGGGGCGGATCCCCGCCGGCGTACCCCGGCTCCCTCCCGCCCGGTGGGGCCCGCGGGGCCCGGCGCGGCCCTCCGGGGGCGCGACCCGCGCGCGGGCGCGCACCGAGGGCGACCCGGCGCCGCCGGGAGCGGGGCTCGGCAGTCAGGCGGAGTGACCCGCGGGCGCCGGGCGCGGGGCCTGGGAGCCGCGCTCGACCAGCGGCAGCGTGCGCAGCTGTCGTTCCAGATGCCACTGGAGATGCGCGGCGACCAGTCCGCTCGCCTGCTTGCGGATCGACTCGGCGAGCTGCTCGGCGCCCTCCCATTCGCCCCGGTCCAGGGCGATGAGGTGGTCGATGACGCCGGGGGCGGGGGTGGCCGCGCCCGCGGGGCGGCAGTGCACGCAGACCGTGCCGCCCGCGCCGACGTGGAAGGCGCGGTGCGGGCCGGGCGCGGCGCACTTGGCGCACTCGTCGAGGGCGGGCGCCCAGCCGGAGAAACGCATGGCGCGCAGCAGGTAGGCGTCCAGGATCAGTTCGTGCGGGCGCTGCTTGGCCGCGATGGCGCGCAGGGCGCTCGCGGTGAGGGCGTGCAGCTTGGGGGCGGGGGCACGTTCTTCGCCCGCGAGCCGTTCGGCGGTCTCCAGGACGGCGCAGGCGGTGGTGTAGCGGCCGTAGTCGTCGATGATGTCGGCGGCGAAGGCCTCCAGGGTGTGCACCTGGGTGACGGTGTCGAGGGTACGGCCGGGATGCAGTTGCACGTCGATGTAGGAGAACGGCTCCAGCCGGGCGCCGAAGCGCGACTTGGTCCGGCGCACCCCCTTGGCGACCGCCCTGACCAGGCCGTGCCTGCGTGTCAACAGCGTGACGATGCGGTCCGCCTCGCCCAGCTTGTGCTGGCGCACGACCACCGCCTCGTCCCGATACACACGCACGGGCCCATCCTCGCACGCCCCGGTGACGAGTCGATCGACGACACCGACCGGGCCGATCGGATCGCGTCAGGAGGCGGACCGGGTGTCCGGTTCCAGGTAGGCCGTGATCGCTCCGATCAGCCCCTCCAGCGCGTCGTCGAGATTGCCGTAGGTGCCGAGGGTGCGTTCGGAGGTGATGCCGCGCAGGGCGGCGGGCAGCAGCGCGGCCACCCGGCGCATCTTCACCGGGTCGAGGTCGAGATCGGCGAAGGCGCGGGCGCAGGCGGTGTCCCAGTGCGGTTTCCACGACGCCAGCACGGCGGCGGTGCGGGGGAATTCGCGTTCGAGTTCGGCGTGTTCGCGTGGCAGGGCGGCGCGCAGGGTCTCGATGGCCAGCGATTCGGGCCTGCGCAGGCCGGCGGCCATGCCGCGGACGAGGGCGGCGACCCGCTCGGGCAGGGCGCCCTCCGCGGCGAAGACCGCGGGCAGGTCGCCGCGCTTGTCGGCGGTGTGGCGCAGCACCGCCGCCCAGAGGCCGTCGATGTCGCCGAACTGGTACTTGATCACCCCCCAGGTCGCGCCGATGTCGCGGGCGATGCGGTTGCCCGACACCGCCGCGGGATCGCCGGTGGCCAGGGAGGTGATCGCCGCCTCGAGCATGCTCTCCCTGGACGCCAGACCGCGCTTGTTCGCGCGTCGCCCGCCTGCCGCTACCTCGGTCACGGTGCCGAAGTGTACTCGCGGACAGACCAGTTCGGTTTCAAATAACCCTCTTGTATTCTTTCGTAGACGGTTCTACTCTCGTTTTCGCCAGCTCCGGCTCTCCTTCGGATAGCGCGACGGCGCTGCGCCCGCCAGTCGCCGAACGCCGGGAGGATCGAGATGGCGAAACCCCCGCTGCCGATGCAGCCGACCGGGTGGTTCCAGGTGGCCTGGTGCGCGGAGATCCCGGTCGGCACGGTCCGCACCATGCACTACTTCGGCCGCGAGATGGTGGCCTGGCGCTCGACCTCCGGCCGGGTATCGGTGTTCGACGCCTACTGCGAGCACCTGGGCGCTCATCTCGGCTACGGCGGACACGTCGAGGGCGAGAACCTGGTGTGCCCCTTCCACGGCTGGCAGTGGAACCGCGAGGGTCGCAATGTCTGCATCCCCTACGAGGACCACCCGAACCGGGGCCGACGCATCCGCAGCTATCCGGTGGTCGAGCGCAACGAGGCGGTGTGGATCTGGTTCGACCGCGACGGCCGCCCGCCCTTTTTTCGAGGTCCCGGACATCTTCACCGCCTTCGGCGACGACCGCACCGCCGCCGACTACTACCCGCCGTTCCCCGCCGCGACTCTTTACCGGCAGGGCCTGGAACTGCACCCGCAGTACGTGCTGGAGAACGGCGTGGACTTCGCGCACTTCACCTACGTGCACAAGACGCCGTTCGTGCCGGAGTTCACCCGCCACGACTTCTCCGGCCCGGTCTCCTACGTCGATTTCACCGTGGCCTTCGACGCCGGTGTCGCCGCCGAGGACCAGGTGGCCAGCGGGGTGGAGTCGATCAACGCCGGCCTGGGCTGCTCGATCACCAAGAGCTGGGGCATGGTCGACAACCGCACCATGCCCGCGGTGACGCCGGTCGACGACTCCACCTGCGACGTGCGGTTCACCGTGTGGATCGGCCGCAAGCCGGGCGAGGACGACCGGCAGATCACCCGGTACGGCACCACCATGGCCGGTTTCATCATCGAGCAGTTCGAGGCCGACGTGCACATCTGGTCCCACCAGCGCTACAGCGACCCACCGGCGCTGTCGCGCAAGGAGTATCAGGGCTTCCGCGCCCTGCGCGCCTGGGCCAAGCAGTTCTATCCGGCCGAGTCCACCCTCCCCACCTCTTCCGCGACGACGATCGAGAGCGCCCATCATGAGCAGTGACAACAGGATTCGTGTCTTCCAGGTGGCGACCGGCAACCTCGGCACCGAGATGATCGGGCGCATCGGCGCGCACCCGGATCTGGAACTGGTCGGCCTGCACTGCTATTCGCCGGACAAGATCGGCCGCGACGCCGGTGAGATCGTCGGCATCGGACCGATCGGGGTGATCGCCACCGGCACCGTCGAGGAGATCATCGCCGCGCGCCCCGACGTGCTCACCTTCCACGGCGTGTTCCCCGACGAGGACCTCTACCTGAAGGTGCTCGAGGCGGGCATCGACGTGGTCACCACCGCCGACTGGATCACCGGCCACCACCGCGACGCCAACCACCCGCACCCCTCCGGCCGCAAGGTCGGCGAACTCATCCGGGAGGCCTGCGAGCGTGGCGGCTCGACCTTCTACGGCACCGGCATGAATCCCGGCCTCACCCAGATCCTCGGCATCGTGCACACCACCGATGTGGCCGACATCGAGAACGTCACCGTCACCGAATCGGTGGACGTCTCCTGCCATCACTCGGTCGACACCTGGAAGGCCGTCGGCTACGGCCGCCCGGTGGACGATCCGAGCATCCCCGAGTCACTGCACACCTTCACCGCGGTGTTCGCCGACTCGGTGTACCTGATGGCCGACGCCTTCGGCCTGACACTGGACGAGGTGACCTTCGACTACGAGCTCGGCGCCTGCACCCGCGATGTGGACCTGGGCTGGTACCAGCTGCCCGCGGGCTCGCTCGGCGGCAGCTACATCAGGTACCGGGGCATGGTGGACGGCGTGGCGCGGGTGGAGACGCACCTGGAGTGGCAGATGACCCCGCACACCGACCCGTCGTGGAAGATCCAGGGCTGCTACATCACCCAGATCACCGGTGACCCGAACATCTACAGCAAGCACATGATCTTCCCGCGCAAGGGCGTCGACCTGTCCGACCCGGCGAGTTTCGCCTCCATCGGCATGACCGTCACCGGTCTGCCCGCCCTGAACGCCATCCGGTCGGTCGTTGCCGCCCCGCCCGGCATCGTCACCAGCGCCGACCTGCCGTTGCGCGCCTTCGCGGGGCGGTTCAAGCTCTGACCGCTCGCTGTCGCGCCGATCACGGCCGCAGCAGACCACCGACGAGCAGCACGAGGGTGTCCAGCCCTTGGGCGTGCGCCGTCTCGGGGTCGTCGGCGTAGGCCACGATCATTCCCGCCTCGACGACGGCGCTGAGCACCACCTGAGCGAGCATCCGCACCGGAGCGCCCAGCAGCAGGCCGGACTCCTCGGCCGCTTCGAACTGCTCGACCAGCAGCCCGAGACCGTACCGGAGTTCGAATTCGCGCCACGCGTCCCAGCCGAGCACACCGGGCGCGTCGGACAGCGCGATCTGCACCATCTCGGGCCGTCGGCAGATGCGCAGGAACGTGTCGAACCCTTCACGCAGGCCCGCCATCGGGTCGTCGGACGGCGGAACAGCGGCCATGGCGGCGGCGAGCTCGGCGCTGTTCTCGCGTTCGAGCTGATCGAGAACCGCCACGAAGAGTCCGCGTTTGTCGCCGTAGTGATACTGCAGCGCGCCGCGGGTCACGCCGGCCTCGGCAACGATCTCGTCCGGGGACACGGCCGCGAAGCCGTGCTCGGCGAACAACCGCCGTGCGGCCTGCTCCAGACGAGTTCTCGTGTCGCGAGTCCGATCGAGTTGGCTACGTCGCCGCATGCCGGCGGGTGAAATCGAGAACGAGTTCGGTCAGCGCCGCGGGTCGATCCTCGGGAATCGCGGTGTAGGAATCGTCCACGAAGTGCAGCGTGGCATTCGGGAAGTCCGCGGCGAGCCGCTCGGCCAGGCGCACCGGGAAGAGCTTGTCCTCCCTCGCCCACACCACCCGCACCGGAATGTCGATGTCCGGGAAGGAACGGGCCGCGGCGAGGGTGTAGCTGTTGTGCGCGCCCGCGAGGAAGCGGCGCAGGTCGTGGCGAATCGCTCCCGACTCCCGGCTCGGCACCAGATAGGAGTCGACGATCTCCGGTGGCACCGGGTGTTTGACCACCCAGCCGAGAGCGATCGGCAGCGGGTGCAGCGCCCGGATGCGCAACAGTTCGGTCGCCGGACGCAACGATCCCGGTATCCGGGCGATCGGGGTGAGGAATTTGAACGGTGGCGGCAGGAATCGCTCGTAACAGTCCACCGAGGCCAGCAGCACGCGGGCGATCCTGGCTCGGTTCCGCGCCAGCAGCACCTGGGTGATCGCGCCGCCGGTGTCGTTCGCCACCAGCGTGACATCGGTGAGATCGAGCCGCTCGAGGAAGGCGGCGATCATGTCGGCGAGTCCGGTGGGCGACAGATCCGCCTCTGGCACCGGGACGGAGTGCGCGCCGAGCGGCCAGTCCGGGCTCAGGCATCGGTGGCCCGCGGCGGCGACCGCCGGGACGATCTCGCGCCAGAGGTTCGCGTTGACCAGCAACCCGTGTACGAAGACCACCGGCGAGCCCTCGCCGGTGTCGTGATACCTGATCCGCCCACCGGGCACGTCGATCTCCCGCTGTCGGCCGAGCGTCCCGCTGTGCGTCATCGAGCCCATCCCCTCTGTGGATCACCATGGCTAAGCTGGTTGATGGTCACACACCCCGGCACGGATGTCCAGGATCGCGACCTTGTGTTCTATAACCGAATCATCAAGTGCGCCTTGGTGAATCAGCGTCCTTCAGCAGATCGGCGCTGTTGGTGGATCGGGGTTTCGCGGCGAATCGGCGCATGAGTGGTTCGTCCACCGTATGGAACAAAAGGGCTGCGGCGAGGATCGACACGACCAGACTCAGCATCGCCCAGCCGAACCAGCCGAAGAACCCGTACTGCCCGCCACCGATGAACATCCGGGTGATCAACACCATCACCGGGAACTGGATGAGGTAGAACGCGTAGGAGATCTTGCCGAGCCAGACCATCGCGGGTGCGGCGTTGAGCCCGCGGATGCCCGCCAGGTCCCGGGCCGCGAGCGTGGCCACCACGGCCGTCATCGGCAGGACCAGCAGCACCGACATCTTGTAGTTCACCGGGACGACGAAGGTGGCGAAGTAGGCGGCCGTCAGCGCGAGCAGCGGGACGGTCATGCCGGTGTTGCGCCAGCGGCCCTCCGCGACCAGCCGGGCGGCGAGCACTCCCAGGAAGAACTCGGGCAGCCGGGAGGCGGGAAAGGTGTAACTGAGCCAGTAGGACGGGGAGACCGGGATGTCCGGCTGCGCGAACCATGCCGGCGAGGCGTGCAACTCGTAGAACGGGGAGACATCTCCCGGCACCAGGCGTGGCGCGAAGGTGTTGGCGATCCCCTTCGGTCCGTCCACCCACAGGTAGAACGCGGTGTGCAGCAGCACGATCACGACGAACAGCAGCGCCAGGGCCGTCCACAACCGCCGCCCGGGTATCCGCCGCACCAGGGGCAGCAGCAACGGAAAGCTGAGATAGAAGAGCACCTCCGCCCCCAGCGACCAGGACGGCACGTTGAGCCCGCCGACGGTCGTCCATTTCGGCACCCAGGTGTGCACCAGCAGCAGGTTGGGCAACCACACCACCAGCCGGTGCAACGGCACGCTCGCCACCACGACGAACGCGGCAGCGGCGAGGAGGTGGGTGGGATAGATCTTCAGCGCGCGTCGCCGGTAGAAGCCACCGATCGAACTACCGGGCCGGAACGACCAGTAGATGATGAAACCGGAGAGCACGAAGAAGAAGGTCACGCCGGCGGCGCCGAGTTGCATCGGCAGCACCTGATGGATCGCCCGGAACAACTCCGACTTCTGGAACGGGTAGACCGGCAGGAAGACCAGGGCGTGCAGCACGAACACCGCGAATGCCGCCCACCACCGCGCCCCCGTGAGCGCGGGTAGCGGGAGCCGCCGCGGCACGGAGGCGTCGGGGGCCTGCGGCGCGGCGGGCTCCGGTCCGGTCGAGGGCGCGGCGCTCGACCTGCCCCGCTCCCCGGTGTCGACGGGTCTCACGGTCACCGCGTGATCAGTGCCAGGAGACCGGCCGCCACGGCCGCGTCACCACGTGGCGTCGGGTGCACCGGCGTGCCCATGAGCTCGCTGCGCGGGTCGAGTATTCCCGCCAGCCAGGGCTCCGGCGAGCACAGCCCGTGTCCGGCGGTCGCCGCTCTGGAGTCGAAGAACTCCACACCGAGCGCCGCCGCGGCGGCGCGCTGCGCGGCGTCCATCCGATCCCACAGGGCGATCGCCGCGCCCGCGTCGTGCTGCACGATCGTGCCGATGCCGAGCACGTCCACGCACCAGTGGCGCTGGCCCGGCGCGTTCATCTCCGGGTAGCCGACCAGGATGATGCGCGCGGCCGGTGCGTAGTAGCGCACATAGTCCACGACCGGCCGGATCTTCTGCGCGTACAGTGCGCCGTCGACACCGCGGAAGTCGGTGGCCCTGCCCTGTTCGGCGGCCTCGGGTCCGCATCCGCGGATCACGTCGAGCACACAGTTCAACAGCGTCTGACGGAGTTTGACGGTGTTGGCGCCCCAGGCGTCGTTGAGCCCGGACTGGATGAGCACCGCCCGCGTGTCGGGCCCGAACGCGCCCTGCGCGTCGGCATTGCGCGCCTGATGCACCAGCGTCAGGCCGGGTCCGCTCACCAGGGAGGCCCCGCGACAGGAGAGATCGGCGAAATCGTCGGTGCCCCACAGGTCGAGCCTCTGCGCGAGCTGGGTGGGCCACGATGTCGGACTGTGGGAGCAGTCGACCTTCGCCCCCGGGGTGGCGTTCTCCAGCGCCGCGGCGATGTCGCCGTTGGCGGAGAACGAATCACCGAGCACCACAACGGCTTTGCCCTGCGAAGCGGAATCGGGCGCGGCGGCGACCGGCGGCGCGGCGGCGCAGACGGTGGCCGCCGCCACCGCGAGCGTCGCGGCGGTCGCGCGAAGACGAGAAGAGATCCACATATCAGTCCTGTCGGTCGGTTGGCCCTGTCGGCCGGAGCACAGCTCAGTAGCCGGGCCGCGGCTCGAAACCGGGATCCGGCAGCGTCGGCGCCTGCTGCTGCGGCTCCGGGGCGGGCTGCGGCGCCGGCGCCTGCCCGGTCGCGGGCGCGGGCTGGGGGGCGGGCGCCTGCTGGGTCGCGGGCGCGGGTTGCGGTGCGGGCGCGGGTGACTCGGGCTGGGGCTGGGGCTGGGGCTCGGGCTGAGGCTCGGGCTCGGGCTCGGGCACAACCGCACTCGTGGTCTCCTCGGACGGACCAGGGGTCTCGGCAGGTGCGGACGGCGAGGCGGGCTGGGTGGTGGCGGGCGGCGATTCCTGGCCCTCCTCGTCGCCGGCACAGCCGCCGACCACGAGCGCCAATCCCGTCACGACCGCGGCCAGCGCGAATCGGCCGAGGTACCGGCAGTCTTTCTCCATCGTGGTTGCGTCCATCGTGGTTGCGTCCATCGTGTTTCCTCTTCGGGGGCAGACGGCCATCAGCCGACGAGCTCGTCGAGAGTGGGCATGGTCGATGAGATCGGGCTTCCGGTGAAGTCACCGATCCACCCGTCCTCACCTCGGAAGAACCGGATGGCACAGAAGTGCGGAACCGATCCCATGTCGAACCAGTGGGTGGTGCCCGCGGGCACCGAGATCAGATCGCCCGCCTCGCACACCAGGGCATAGACCTTGTCGTCGAGGTGCAGGTAGAAGCAGCCACTGCCCTCGGCGAAGAACCGAACCTCGTCCTCGGCGTGCCGCTTGGCGTCGAGAAACCCCCGGCCGGCGGGCTCGGCGCCGGCCCGCCCCGCCACTGCGGGTCCTGCGGCTGCGGCGTCATCCGCACCACGTCGACCAGCCGGTATCCCCCTCGGGCACACACCGCGGCCACCTCGTCTTCGTAGGCCGCGAGCAGTTGCTCCTTGGTCGCCTCCGCGGGCAGCTCGCGCAGCGGCCACTGCTCGAGCCGGATGCCGTACGGGGCGAGCACTTCCGCGATCTCGTCGCGGTCCGTCGTCCTCAGCAGCACCTGTTGCCGGTCGTCCTGAGGCATCACCTGTACGAGTGTCATGGCAGTCCTACTCCCGTCCGAAGCTGCAGCTGACACAGCATTTCCAAACACTCCATGCGGTTGCGGGCCGTCTCCAGATCCGGTCCCCAGGTCGTCGCGCCGTGCCGGTCGATCAGCACCGCGGGCGGCGTATCCGTGGAGAGGCGGGCCGAAAGCTCGGCCGCGATGCGCGCGACATCGCGGTGATTGGCCAGCACCGGGACGGTGAGCGGCATGCGCGCGCTGGGGTCGAGCCCCTTGGCCATCTCGAAATCGTCGAAGCGCACCACCCCCCGCTCGGCGAGGACGGTCGTCGCGGCCGTCGCCGAGGGCGGATGCGCGTGGACCACCGCACCACAGTCCGGGAGATGGCGATACAACGCCGCGTGGATCGCCGACTCCGCCGAGGGCGTGCCCGTGTTCGTCCCGACGGCCGCACCGGTCGACAGCTCGATGTCGACCAGATCGCCCGCGGTGAGCGAGCCCTTGCTCAGCCCACTCCCGGTGATCAGCGCGCGATCGGCGCCCAGGCGCACCGACAGGTTGCCCGCGGTGCCGTCAAGCCAGCCACGGCTGTACAACTCGGCCGCGACGGCGGGCACCCCGTGCCCGAGGGCGGGTCTGAGGGTGCGGGTCTCGGTGACGACCGCCGTCACGAGATCGCGCGGTGTGACATCGAACGCGGGATTGAACACAGCGGTCCCCTCGGGCGCCACGGGCACGCCGTGGAAAGCTGTCACCTCCCGCGCGCTCCGCTGCTCGATCACGATCTCGCCGGGGTGGTCGAGCGACTCGTCGATGCTCGACTCGGGTGCGACCACCACGAACGGGATGCCCGCTCTGGCCGCGGCCAGAGCCAGCGGATAGGTGCCGATCTTGTTCGCGACATCACCTCGTGCGGTGATGCGGTCGGCGCCGACGAGCACGCAGTCGATCTCCCCCGCCGCGACCGCCGCCGGGCCGGCGGAGTCCACGCAGATCCGGTGCGTGATCCCCGCCTCCGCGAGTTCCCACGCGGTGAGCCGAGAGCCCTGCAGCAGCGGCCTGGTCTCGCCCGCGAGCACCGACTCCAGAGCGTGACGATCGGCGAGCTCCTTGATCGTCCCGAGCGCGGTGCCCCAGCCCACCGTGGCGAACCGGCCCGTATTGCAATGCGTGAGAATCCGCAGCCGGGACCGCCCGCACAGCGCCGACACCTCGTCGGCCGCCCTGGCCGACATCCGGCGTCCCACCATCTCGTCCTCGTCGAGGAGCGCGCGCGCTTCCGCCAGCACCGCGGCGGCTCCCTCGGACACTCGCGCGAGCACCCGCCGCACCGCCCATGCCAGGTTCACCGCGGTGGGCCGTGCCGCGGCGATTCTGTCCGCGTCCGCGCGCACGGCCGCGAGATCGTCACCATGGCGCAGGGCCGACAACGCCACCGCGAGCGCACCCGCGGCGCCGATGGCGGGAGCGCCGCGCACCGTGAGCGTGCTGATGGCTTCGACGACCTCGTCGACACTGTTCAACCGCGTGATCCGGTACTGCTGCGGCAGTGCGCGCTGGTCGACGACGCACACCGCGCCGTCGACCCAATCCACCGAACGTCGCATCGCGATATCCGTTTCTCACACCGCGGCGTCGGAGGCGCCGACCGTGAAGATCTCGAACTGGTAGACGAACGCGTAATCGTCGTGGTAGAGCCGGTCACACAGCTCGTCGTCGCGCCGCAGGACGGAGTCGAACGTGGCGTCGGGACGATGCCTGCTCAAGAAATTGCGGTAGCAGATCCGTGCGCCGGGACGTGCCACACGAACCAGTTCCGTCATCATCGTCGCGAACTGATCCCGATCGATGCAGCTGGTCACATCCGACATCGAGAACTTGTCGATCGAGGTGTCCGGCAGCCCGCGCAGGTACTCCATCAAGTCGGCACGCACCGGTCGGATCCTCGTGTCGGCGGACTTGATGGCGGCGACGCTGTCGCGCAGGAGATAGTGCGGCAGCACGTTTCGATCCGCATAGCGGCCGCGCAGCATGAAGGTGACCCAGTCGTTGTCCCGTACCAGGTGCTCGGTGAGAGTGTGTTCGAGTCGCTCGAGCACGTAGTCGCCGCAGGACCCCACATCGGTGACCACGTTGTAGCTGTCGTCGTTGAGCACGGCCTTCAGGGTGCGCTCGGTGAACCCCCGCCGGATCAGGGTGCGCCACAGCACCCCGTCGATCTGCTCCCGGTAGACCCGGCGCTGCTGCTCGATGTCGGTGGCGGCGAACAGATCGCGCATGGCGGATCGGTAGAGCACACGCATCATCGGCGCCACCACCCGGACGTAGAGCTGTTCGTGTCTGCCCGCGCGCAGCACACCGCCGCGAATCGCTTTGTGGTAGCGCGTGAAGTAGGCGACCGCGCCGGGAGACAGTGCCGGTGTCAGTTCCTCGAACAGCCGCCATCGGTCTCGGCTGGGGTCGACGCCGAGGAATTCCAGCAGGGTGTCGTACGAGAAGTGCCGGATGGCGGCCAGTTTGAGCTCGAGCAGGTAGGTCTGTCCGGCGGAGCTGTCCACCGAGACCACCGATCGTGGATTCGCCACGACCAGGCTCAGTGCCCGGCATCCGCTTCCGGTGATCGCCAGGACGTCGTCGCCTTCGGCGACGGTCAGCGCGCGGAGTTCCGAGCGGGAGTCCTCGTCACAGGTGCTGTAGAGCAGCCAGCGGTCGGTCACCGGTGGGGTGGCGAGGGTGGCGGGTGCGGCGGTCATGACGACATCCCTTCGGAGGTGTGACGCGAGTCCGGGGTGGCGGCGGGCTGGTCCGGCTCCGGCTCCGGCGGCCGGGTGGGCAACAGCAGGCCGGCGAGAACCGCCGCGAGGGCACACACGGCGGTGACGACGAGGCAGGCGATCTGGAATCCGTGCAGGAAGGCGTTCTCTGCGCTGCCGGCCAGCGTGTCGGCCACCGCCTGAGCGCCGCTCTCGGCGAGCCGTCCGGCGACCGCGAGGGCCGAGCCGACCGAGTCACCACTGCGGTCGAGCAGATCGGCGGGAACACCGGCGATCGTGTCGGGAAGTTCGGCGAGGTAGAGCGAGTGGTGCACGCTGCCGACCACGGCGATGCCGAGCGTGCCGCCGAACAGGCGGGTCGCGTCGTTCATGGCCGAGCCGATTCCAGCCGTGTCGGCCGGCCCCACGGCCAATATAGCCACGGTGGCCGGCCCCGCCCCCCCACCCATGCCGCGGCCGCTCACCCCCAAATGCGGCGCGGTG
>NZ_JARWRU010000549.1 GCF_029867845.1 Nocardia farcinica
GCGCGTCCGGCCACCACCCGCGCCAATCTGGCGACGCTGGGGTTGTTGGTGCTGGGGGAGCTGTGGTGGACCACCGCGATCTCCTCCAAGACTCCGATCCTGGGGGCGGCGCTGGCGATCGCGGTGCGGTTCGCGCTCACCGGTTGGACCCGTGACAAGATCGCGGGCATCGCCGGGGTGTCGGTGCTGGGCATCGTGGGCTTCGACTGGCTGCAATCGTTGAAGACCACCCCGTATCTGAAGGCCGAGGCCGCCAACATCGACGCCGCCTACCCGGAGCAGGTGCGGCCGTTCCTGAGCCTGCTTCGTCGTTTCGACCTGCTCGAAGCCGCCACCGACGCCTACTATGTCGGCCCGGACTCGTGGCTGAGCGCCGGCGAAGTGCTCGGGCATCTGGCCAAGGCGATGGTGCCCAGCCAGTTGCTGACCACCGAGAAGATGCACGCGGGCACCACGTGGGCGGCCGAGGTGCGTGGCGCGTCGGTGGACATGAGCCAGGTGTCGGTGTCGCTGGCCGAAGGCAATGTCGCCGAAGGATATGTGCTCGGCGGCTACACCGGGGTGGTCGTCGGCATGCTGTTCACCGCGGTGGTGCTCGTCGGGTGGGCGCGGGTGCTGTATGCCCGGCATCTGGTGCCGGTGCTGTTCGGTGTCGCGCTCATCGAGGTGCCGGTGGTGTTCGAACGCGGCATGCTCGGCAGCGCCGAGACGCTCGGCAAATATCTGCAAGTCATCGTGCTGGCCTGGTTGACCCGTCTCGCGGTGGGGCACTGGCGCCGGCATCGGAACCGGAGCGCCGAGCCGCCGTCGCGGCCGGAACCGGCGATCGTTGGGAGTGAAGGAAACCGATGATGGAACTGCCCGACTATCTGCGTATCGCCCGCCGCCGCTGGCCGATACTGCTCGCCGGTCCGGCGCTGGGCATCGGCTTGGCCGCCTACCAGGTGCAGTCGAGCCCGCAGACCTACACCGCCTCCAGCAGCGTGTACGTGTCGATGGCCACCGGCACCTCGGTCGCGGACTCCTACCAGGGTGGTCTGGCCGCTCAGCAGCGGGTGCGGTCCTATCTGGAGCTGGTCACCAGCGACACCGTCATCGACCGTGTCATCGGGCAGCTGTCGCTGGACTCCACCCGTGAGGAACTCGCCGCGCAGGTGTCGGCGGACTCCCCGCCCGCCACCACCATGCTCAACGTCTACGTCACCGACGAGGACCCCGAACGCGCCCGTGTCATCACCGACGAGGTGGTGTCGCAGATGCGTGCGCTCATCCACGATCTCGAGACCATCGAGGTCACCGCCGCCCCGGCGGCGCGGGTGGCGGTTGTCGACCGGGCCGAACTGCCGACCGAACCCGACGGTGGTGGCGGCGCCACCCTGCTGGCCGCGGGCGCGGTCGGTGGTCTGCTGCTCGGCGCCGTGGCCGCCTACCTGCTGGAACGGTTCTCCCGTCGTCCGCGTGGGGTCGAGGACCTCGAACCGTTCGATGTGCCGGTGCTCGGCTTCGTCGATCTCGGCGGGTCCGGGGAGACCGCCGGCCTGCGGGCGCTGCGCGCCCGGGTGCCGGAAACCGCCACCCCGCTGCTCGTCACCGCCGTCGGTGGTGGGCACCGCCACGGTTTCGCCGCCGCGCTCGCCGAAACCCTCGCCGCCGCCGGACGCCGGGTGCTGCTGATCGACGCCGACACCACCGGCGCGGGCACCAGCACGCTGCTGCCGGTCACGGCGGGGGACTGGCCGATCCGCGACACCCAGCTGCTGCACCGTTCCGCCACCGCCGCCGGACACGACTACCTCGAGAACGCCACCCTGCGCACCACCAAGATCGACCTGCGCAGCATCCCCGCCGCCCCGCCCGCCGACGAACCGACCACCGGGCCGAGGGTGCCCGGCGGCCTGGATCTGGTGCTGCGCGGGGAAGCCCGCCTCACCGACACCACCACGCACTGGGCGGCGCGCGGCATCACCGTGCTCGCGCTCGGCAACGCCGACGCCCGCACCCCCGACCTCATCGCTTCCGCCCGCTTCACCGAGCTGCTCGCCGACGCGGCCGCCCGCTACGACCATGTCGTCGTCGAAACCGCGGGCCCCGCCGCCGCGGGCGAGGCCAGTGCTCTGGCCGCCCGCGCCGCGGGCATCGTCGCGGTCACCGTGCTCGGCGAGGCCACCAACCGCCGCCTCGAACAGGACCTGGCGGCGCTGACCGCCGCCGGTGGACAGCTCACCGGGCTGGTCGCCGTCCCGTCCCCGCGCACCCTGCTGCAACGGCTCACCCGCCGCGACCCCAACCCGCCCGCCGCACCGGCGCAGGCGGCGCAGGCGGCGGCCCCACAACCCGCCGCACCGGTGACGGGCCCGAACCAGCCGGTTCCGCCCGCCGCGGCGCCCGCACCCGCCGACAGCGACGGTTTCGGGAAGGTGGGACCGCTGCGATGATCCGGCGCCGCCACGCCCGCACCGTCCACGGCCGGGAACGGGGGACGCGATGACCCGGTTCCGTCGCCGTCATCTGCTCGCCGCCGGGCTCGGCATCGCCGCGGTGCCGATCGCGTCCTGCAACGCTCAGGAACCCACCGGCCCGCTGCCCCCGGGAGGAACCGCCGTGCGCAACATCCGTGATTTCGGCGCCGTCGGCGACGGGAAAGCCGACGACACCGCCGCCCTCGCCGAGGCGTGCCGCACCGACGGCCCGCCGCCGGTGGTGTATCTGCCCGCGGGTGACTACAAGGTGACCGCTTTCCCCGAACTGCCCGACTACGCGGTCGTCTACGGCGACGGCGCGGATGTCACCACGGTGTTCTGTGAAACCGACACCACCTTGGTGACCTTGCGCAACAAGCAGCGGGTGCGGTTCGCGCGCATGGGGTTCTATCTGACCGGCCCGAAGGCCACCGCCATCCAGCTCACCGAATGCTTCCGGTGCAGCTTCGACACCGTGCTGGTGCGCGGCAACCACCTCGGCGACAACTTCCCCCGCTACGCCGGGCAACGCGGCGTCGTGCTGGAAGCCAACACCGGCGGCACCTCGTTCATCGACTGCGACATCAACAACTTCGGCATCGGCCTGAGCACGTCCTGCATCCAGAACTACGTCACCTCCTCGAAGTTCACCAGCAACCGCATCGGCGTGCTCGGGGTCGGCACCGACGCCCACGCCGCCGGACTGTCCATCGCCAACTCCGAATTCGTCTCCGACACCGACCCGGGCACCACCGACCGGCACCTGCTCATCGACGGGCCCGCCGCCAACTGGTGGCTGACCAATGTGTGGTTCGAGGGTTCGGAGGTGGCGGTGCAGGTCGGTGTCGCCGACCGTGGCGGACCCGCCCAGTTCGGCATGGTGAACTGCAAGGTCGCCGGGCGCGCCGCGTGCGTGGAGATGATCCACTGCCGCCAGCCGTACCTGGCCAACATCGCCTTCGACCCCGATCCCGGTCACAGTCCGGCCGAACTGCGCATCGACCCCAAGGGCTGCCCGCAGGGCACCGCCGTCAACCTGATCTCCAGTGCCGGCGACGACCTCGACTCCCGGGTGTTCCCCGAAGGCTGGCAGGTCGTCGGCCGCGGCCGCCTGCACCGGCCCACCTTCACCGGCACCGTCACCGCCCAGGGCGCCGGTGACGCCGAGATCCTGCGCGCCCGCTCCCAGGACGGCACCGCGGACCGTCCGGTCTACGGGGTGATCACCCACGAACTCGGG
>NZ_JARWRU010000550.1 GCF_029867845.1 Nocardia farcinica
ATCCTGCACGGCGCGACTCCCACCGACCTCGCGCCCGTCCTCACGGCCTGGGAAGCGGTGCGCCCCGCGCGACGGTTCGCGGTGCTGCCCGCCAATCCGGGAAGGAGCACCACATGACACCCGGCGCCGTCGATATCGCCCTCACCGCGGCGGATCTCACCCCCGAGTTCCTGACCCGCGCCCTCGGCCGCCATGTGCGCGCCACCCACACCGAGCCGGTCGGCACCGGCCAGATCGGTGCGGTCCACCGAATCCACCTCGACGGCGACGACGTGCCGCCGACCGTGCTCGCCAAACTCCCTTCCGCCGACCCGGCCGCGCGCGCCATGCTGGCGGGCGCCTACCGGCAGGAAATGCTCTTCTACACCCGGCTGGCAGGAACCGTCGCCGTCCGTGCGCCCCGCTGCCACTACGCCGCCGCCCGCGCCGACGGCGCCGAGTTCACCCTGCTGCTCGAGGACATGGCCCCGGCCCGGCAGGGCGACCAACTGGCGGGCTGCGGCCTGGCCGAAGCCGTTGCCGCCGTGCGCAATCTGGCCGCCCTGCACGCCCCGCGCTGGTGCGACCCGAGCCTGCTCGCCGAGGACGGCCTCGACCTCGCGACCACCGAGGAAGCCGACATGCTGGGTGAGTACTACGGCCCCGCCGTCGACACCTTCCTCGACCGCCTCGGCGACCGGATCGATCCCGCCGATCACATCACCCTGCGCGGCTGCGTCGAGATCACTCCCACCTGGCTGCTCGCCCGCCCCGAGCGCTACGCCCTCGTCCACGGCGACTACCGCCTCGACAATCTGCTCTTCGACGATCTCCTCTCAGCCACCGGCGACCACCGTGCGGGGGTGAGGGGTTCGAGTCCCCTTAGCTCCACTTGGAATGATGCAGGTCACAGGCTACTTCGGTAGCCTGGATCTGGATCGCGGTCACCACCGCGGTCATCACCGCCGCTTTTCGGACTGATCGTGTCGCCGTTTCGACACGACAGGAGTGGCGTATGCCCACACCTCGCCCGCGGCCCCGCAAGGACGGGACCGTCCGGTGACAGGTTCCTTTCCACTACTACGACACCGACCGTGTCCGGCGGATGTCCTCGGAATCCTTCGACGACTACGCCCAGGCCCAGTGGTGGGCTGATCTGATCGACCGGATCGGTCTCGACGCGGCCCTCGACGTCCTGGAGGGCAAGCGCGACGCCGGAACCGGCGCGATGCTGCTCGCCGACTGGCTGACCCGCTACACCGACCGCCTCACCGGCGTCCAGGAAGACGGCCGCCTCAAGTACCACCGCTACATCGCCAACGACATCGTTCCCTTCTTCGGCGAGCATGCCACCCTCGAAGCCGTCACCCAGGACACCGACGCCGCCTGGATCGTCTACCTCGAGCAGGACAAGGGCAACGCCCCCAAGACGATCAAGAACAAGCACGGATTCCTCTCGGCGGCGCTACGCGCGGCCGTCGAACAGCGTCCAGTACCCCTGCTGCCGTTCAACCCGTGCGCAGGGATACGACTGCCGCGTCACGACGACACCGAGATCGAGATCTTCGACAACGACGAATGGGAACTATTCGAGCAACTACTCGGGCAGCGGTGGCGCACCCAGGCCGAGTTCGGCCTCGTCTCGATGGCCCGCCCCGGGGAGATCGGCGCGCTGCAGGTCCGTGACGTCAATCCGGTCACCGGCGCCGTGCGGATCAACAAGGCCTGGAAGGACGGCGGCAGCCGCTTGAAGCTCGGCAAGCCCAAGTCCAGCCGAGGGATCCGCACCATCAACATCCCGCTGCAGACCGTGGAACGGCTGGACCTGTCCCGACCAGGCGACGAGCTGCTGTTCGCCAAGTACACCGGGACACCGATCACCGCCGCCTACTTCCACCGCAAAGCCTGGCAGCCAGCCCTGCGCCGGCTGGAGGCGCTGGCGCGCCGCGACTTCACCCCGTTCGGGACCAAAGCGATGTGGCACGGCGCCGACCCCGAAGTACTGCTCGAACGCTACGGAGCCGCGGTCGCGACGCTGCGGTCCAAGCACCTGACCCCGTACATGCTCCGCCACACGGGGATCTCGTGGAAATTGCAGGACGGCGTGCCGCTGTTCGTGGTGTCCCGCGACGCCGGGCATGAATCGGTCACCACCACCGACCGTCGCTACGGGCACAACGATCGCACGGCCAGTCGGTCCGCTGCCGAGGTCATCGCGAGCCGACTGCCACGAGTCCGCGCTGAGATGCTCGCCCTCGCCGCCTGACCTCCGCGCCTCTTCGTTCCATCGATCCGAATCCATTCCATTTCATTCCCTCCCCGGCGGGAATGAAATGGAATGGACGGAAAGGGAATCCGATGCGCACCGCCGTGGGACCCGCCACCA
>NZ_JARWRU010000551.1 GCF_029867845.1 Nocardia farcinica
TGCCCACTTGGATGTGGGCTTGTGCGCGATGGGGGTTGGGATCGTCGGATTTGGTCATGGGGGTCTGGGGGCCTAGTAATTCCTCGCCCACGCTGCGGTAGAGCACGTCGAGCAGTTCGTCGCGACTGCTGAAACTCTCGTAGAAATACCGATCGGTGAGATTGGCGCGCCTGCACACCGCGCGCATGGTCACGCCTGCCGCCCCCGCCTCGCCGATCAGGTCGAGCGCGGCCTCGAGCAGTGCCGCTCGGCGCGCCTCCCTGCGCTCGGTGAGCGTCGTCCCACCCCAGATGCGGGGACCGGCGCTCTCTGAATCCTGGCCTGTCTGCACCGCAACCACAGTAGTGCCTCCGTCCCGGCGTCCGGCCTCTGTGTCCCGCCTCAGAGGCCGCGCTCGAGCGGCAGTCCGGCGTCCCGCCAGGCGGTCACGCCGCCGTCGAGGACCACCGCGTCGTAGCCGGCGCGCCGGGCCAGCGCCGCGAAGCCGAGCGCGATCTCACCGACCGGGCAGGCGAACACGACCGGCCGGGAGCGCGGGAAGGGCACGCCCTGGGCGAGCATGTCCTCCAGCCGGTCGTCGCGGATGTTCACCGCGCCGGGCACGTGCCCGATCCGGTAGGCCATCGCGCCTCTGGTGTCGACGACGGTGAGGCGTTCGGCGCGGTCGCGGGCGGCGAGCTCGGCGGGCGACCACCGGGGGACCGAGGCCAGCTCGTCGGCCGTGGGCGGGGCGGGGCGCTCGGGGCCGCCGAACAGGTCGGGGCGGCGGGCGCGCAGATAGGACAGATAGGGCTCGAGCCGGTCGCAGACGATGAACACCGCCACCAGCGGGTCGTGCGGATCGCGCCCGGCGAGGTCGCGTTCGCGCAGGGTCGCCACGGCCGCGGCGTAGGCCGCGCCGCTGGTCGGCCCGGCCAGCACGCCGTGGGTCCGTGCCAGGGTCAGCGTGGCCTCGATGGCGTCGGCGGACTCCACGGCCACGATCCGGTCGTAGAAATCCGGCTGGAACAGGCCGACGTCCCACATCTCGGTCTCCGAGCGGATGCCGGGGATGAAGTCCGAGCGCGCCGACACCACGCCGACCGCCCGCAGTTCCGGGTTGCCCTCGCGCAGGTAGGTCGCCGCACCCCTGGTCGATCCCGAGGTGCCGAGGCCGCCGACGAGGTAGTCGACGCGCTCGATCCCGCTCGCGGCCAGGTCCTCGTGGATCTCGCGACCGGTGCCCGCCCAGTGCGCCTCGACGTTCTTGTCGTTGGTGTACTGCGAGAGGTGGTGGAAGGCGGCGGGTTCGGCGGCCATCGTGGACTCGATGACGGCGTAGACGTCGTTCGGGGTGGTCGGGTCGGGGCATTCGGACAGCCCGGGCAGCTCCACGATCTCGGTGCCGAGCAGCCGGAGCAGATCGCGCACCTCCGCCACTCTGATCCGGTTGGTCACCGCGCGCAGGCCGATGCCCGCCATGCCCGCGAGCACCCGCAGCGATCTGGCGGTGTTGCCGCTGGAAGCCTCGATCAGGGTGCGGCCCTCGGCGCGCAGGCGCGGCAGCTCGTCGCGCAGCATGGCGGCCGCGGCCCGGTCCTTGACCGAGCCGAAGGGATTGTGCGACTCCAGTTTCGCGAACAGTTCGACGCCGGGCAGACCGTGCCGGGCGGGATCGAGCCGCAGCAGCGGTGTGTTGCCGATCAGGTCGGCGATGGTGTCGTAGCGCATCAGCTCTCCCGCGGGACGGCACGGCGGCCGGTGCCCGCCCGCGCGTCCGGCGTCACCAGGAAGCCGTGCGCGGTGCGGACGACAGCCAGCCTGGGCGGCGGCGGTCGCATCGAGGCCGAGGCCGCCGACAGGTCCATGTGGTAGGCGGCGGTGTTGGGGAAGACAATCAGGTCGCCGGGCCGCGGCAGGCCGGGCAGGAACACCCGGTGATTGGTCACCATGTCGCGCTCGAGGCACGACCTGCCCGCGAGGAACACCCCCACCGGCGGACCCGGCGGCGGGCCCGCGCGCGGCACGAGCAGCGGGTCCATCATGACCTCCTGATCGGCGGGCGTGATCGTGTCGCGGCTGAGGTCGACGTGGACGAGGATCGTGCCGTCGCCGAGTTCTTTGCAGAACTCCGCCGCCGCCACGGTCACGCCCGCGTGGTCGGCCAGCGCCTTTCCCGGTTCCAGCCACAACTCGAGCAGGTTGTCGGCCAGCACCCGCGCCAGCGGCCGGTGGTCGTGCTCGGGCAGCGGGGCGGCCAGCAGTTCGGCGAGCATGGCGGGCGCGGTGACGGTGTTGCCGTACTTGTGGAAGACCGGCGTCCCGTGCGCGGCCCCGTCGTCCACGTGGTAACCGAAGGTGTGGCCCGCCCAGGTCAGCGGGGCGCCGCGGCCGGTGAGCCCGTCGCGCAGGGCGCGCACGTAGGCGTCGAACCGGTCGGCGTCGGCGGTGAAGACCTGCCGCAGACCGCCGCCGACATCGAGCACCGTGGGCGCGAGCCCGTGCGTGTGGGCGCGTTCGACCAGCCGCAGGCAGGCCTGCGCCGCCCGCACCCGGTCGGCGACCGCGCCGGAATCCAGATGGAAGGCCACGCCGCACAACTCGATCCGCGAACCGGGCGCGGCGAACACGGATAGCGCCCGGTCCGTCCTGGTCAGCGGAATGCCGAAGCGGCTGAAGGGGGTTCCCGGGATCTCGCCGACGCGCAGCAGCACCGGCACCGGCCCCGCACCCGGGGGCAGGGCGCGGGCGAGCCGGTCGAGCTCGCCGAGCTCCCAGAGGTTGTCGACATTGACGGTCACACCCGCCAGCACGGCCCGCCGGAGCGCGGCCTCGCCCTTGGGGCCGGTCCATTCGATCTCGCCGGGGACGAACCCGGCGGCCCGGGCGCTGTCCAGCTCCTCGGGGGAGGCCACGTCGACGGCGAGCCCGGCCTCGCGGGCGGCCACCGCCAGGGCGCGCGACCGGTTCACCTTGTGCGCGTAGCAGATCCGGTGCCGCACGCCCGCCCGGTCCAGCACCGTGCGCAGGGCGTCGGCGTTGTCGGCGAGCACCTGCGGGAAGACCAGGTGCACCGGTGTGCCCGCGTGCGCGACCGCCTCGTCCAGCGCCCGCCGGTCGGCCAGGAACGCGCGCACCCGCGGCGGCACCAGCGCGGGCAGCGCGAGTGCGCTCATCGGCCGTGCCCGGCTCCCGGGGCCGGGGCGGCGGATTCCGGCGGTGTGGCGGCGACCGGGTTGTAGCCGCCGTCGCGCAGCACCTCGAAGGCGCGAGCCCGGTTGCGCGGGCTGCGGAACTCCGCCACCACCCGCTTGCTCGCCAGATCGATGTCGAGCACCGGCACGCCCATCGACTCCAGGGTGGCGGTGATGGTGCGCACGCAGTGCTGACAGCTCATGTCCGGCACGTGGAAGACCCGGTCCCCGGCGTCGAGCGCGGTGTCGGGCAGCGCGTCCGGGTCCGCGGGGCGTTCGGTGACGCGGCAGCGTTCGGCCACCGCGCAGAACACCTCGACGAATCGGTCGACCACCAGCGGCAACAGCGTGTAGTGCCCGCTCTCCAGCCGATGCGGCACGGCGGCGAGGCAGGAGGGTCGGGTGCCGGGCGGCAGCAGCGCGTACTGGCGTGAGATCAGGTCGAGATCCTCGTGGTACCTGGCGATGGCCTCGGCCGTGGTCAGCCCCTCGACGGTGGTGGCCCGGCGCATGACGGTGTGCGCCTCGGCGATGGTGGCGTCCTTCATGGCGCGCAGCGTGGCCACGGTCTCGGCGGTGTAGCGCACGCTGCCGTCGGGCTGGCAGGCCAGGGTCACCGGGATCATGCCGCGCCGGTAGGTCGAGGCCTGCAACTCCCAGAACCAGCGGGTGGCGACGGCGGTGAAGATGCCCGAATCCCGAAGTCCCCGAGCCAGTTCCGCCGGGCTCCGGTACGGGGTGCGGCGGGCCAGCAGCGCGTGCTGGGCCAGCGCGCGACCGGCCGACTCCACCCCCACGCGGAAGATCTCGAGCGGCTCGTGATCGGTGGTCGTCCCCGCCAGTACGGCGTGGGCGTGTGCGTCCAGGCCCGCCACCCGCTCGGCGAGGCCGGGATCGTCGGCCAGCGCCCGCCACAGCACCAGCACGGTCTCCCTGGCGGCCACCGGCGCCAGCGGGCCGAGCGCGTCCGCGCGGTAGTGCCCGGTGTTGGGGACGCCCTCGCTGTCGGTCCAGCTCAGCCGGTGGGTGGCCACGGTGACCTGCTCGGGGCGGCACGGGCGCATGAACCGTTCCAGGTACAGCCGCTGCGAGGTGGTCAGATGGCTGCCCGGTTCCGGGCGCACCTCGGTCGTGACGCATTCGAACTCCAGCGGCCCCGCCGGGACGCGTGCCGACTCGAACAGACCGGGCTCGGCCAGCTGGGCGAGAACCCGCGAGGCGGCCCTGCGGTCGTAGCGGGTCCGCGGGGCGCCGCCGTCGCGCCGGGCCGGGTCGCGGGGTGGGGCCGGGTCGCGGGGTGGGGCCGGGTCGTGCGGAAGTGCGCTGCTGCTCACGTGACCTCCTCGGCGATGGACGCGACACAGGCGGTGAACCGGTCGATCTCCTCGACCGTGGTGTAGACGTGCGTGCTCACCCGCACCGAGTCGGGAAGGGCATCGGGCCCGGCGTCCGGCCCGGCGCCCGCGGGGCGCGTCGGCACGCAGTGGGCGCCGGCGCGCACCAGGAAGCCGTGTTCGGCCAGCACGAACCCCAGGTCGTGCGCGCCGATCCCGTCGAGGGTGAACGAGACGATCCCGTACCCGGCCGTCCTGCCCGTCGCGTGCTCGGGCTCCTCGGCCGGACCCGGCAGGAACCGCAGGCCGCGCACCGGGCGCAGCCGGTCGATCAGCGCGCGGGTGAGCTTCCGGTCGTGCTCGGCGATCACCCGCCGGTCCAGGGCGTCGAGCACCTCGAGCGCGCTGCCGAGCGCGAGGATGCCGGGGATGTTCGGGGTGCCGCCCTCGAGCAGGCGCGGCATCCCGGTCGGCGCCGGGCCGTCGTCGGTGAGCCGCACGCCGGTGTCGCCGCCGGGCAGGAACGGCAGCAGCCGGTCGTGGCGTCGGCGCGCGCAGTAGAGCACCCCCGTCCCCGGCGTGCCGAACATCTTGTGCGCGGCGAAGACCGCGAAGTCGACGCCGAGGGCGCGCACATCCACCGGCAGGTGGCCGCCGCTCTGGCTGCAATCCAGGCAGATCGCGACCTCGGGGCCGAGTGCGGCCCGTAACCCGGCCGGGTCGGCGACTCCGCCGAACACGTGGTGCAGATGCGAGAGGGTCACCAGCCGCGTGCGCGGCCCTGCCTCGGCGGCGCGTTCGGCGATGTCGTCGAGGTCGGCGTGACCGCGCGCGGTGGTGCGATAGGGGACCAGCTCGATCCGGCGGCCCAGGCGGGCCAGCAGCGCGCGCAGATGGTGCCACGGCAGCACGTTGGAGGCGTGGTCGAGCGGGTTGAGCAGGATGCGGTCGCCCTCGCGCAGTTCGGGCAGCGCCCAGCTGAGGGCGACCGCGTTCAGCGCGGCCGTCGCGCCGGCGGTGAACACGATCTCGTCGGCGCCCGCCGCCCCGACGAAGCGCGCCGTGCGCGCCCTGATCTCGGCGATCCGCGCGGCCAGCCGGGAGGACCACGGATAGGAGCCGCGCCCGGCGTTGGCGGCCGCGCCGCGGTGGTGGGTGGTGACCGTCTCGATCACCGGCAGCGGTTTCTGGGTGGTTGCCGCGCTGTCCAGATAGACCTCGTGGCCCGTCAGCGCGGGGAACAGCGACCGGATGTCGGGCGGCGGAAGGCCGGTTGGCGGCGCCGATCCCGGCGGGCAAGTCCCCACGGCGACCCCTCCCTGACGATCATCGGGCGGACTCGACCAACGATACGCAGCCTGCCCGCCCCACTCGAAGGTTTCTGCCGGACAGCGTCTTTCGTTCTCCGGCCGCCCGCCGTCGCTGACCTGCGCGCGGCCCTGCGGCAACCGGCGGCCCTGTGATCCGGCTCCCGTCGAAACATGCCGTCAACATGCCGGTGATAGGAATTCGACGTCGGTGTCGGGAGCGAAGGAGGCCAGGTGAGCGAGTTCTCCGGCAGAGTGGAGCGCGCGGCGGGAGTGTCGAATCAGACCCGACGCGCCTATGAATTGATCCGTTCGCTGATCCGTTCCGGCTTTCTGGTGAACGACGAGCAACTCGTCGAGGAGCGTCTGGTCAAGGCAATGGGGATTCCGCGTTCTCCGGTGCGCGAGGCGCTGCGGCAGCTGGCGCTGGAAGGGCTGGTCGAGCGCAGACAGCGGGTGGGCACCCGGGTGCGCCGGGACTACTTCCAGGTGCCGGTGGACGACATCCTGCCCTGGCGCACCCCGCCCGGCTTCACTGTGCGGCGCACCGACAACCGGATCGTGCCGTCCACCCCGGCCATCCGCGCCCACCTCGGCACCAGCGACGACAAGGTCGGCCTGGTCGAGCACGTCTTCGAACACATCACCGGCGACGGCTCCGAACCGCTGGGCGTGCGGATCGCCTACTACCGCAGCCACTTCACCCAGCCCCGTTCCTGGCAGAGCTGCCCAAGCCTGGCCGATGCCTTCTTCCTCGTCTACGGCGTGCCGCTCGGTGACGTGCAGACCGTCATCGACGCGGTGGCCTGCGACGCCGAGACCGCCGCGCTGCTGCGGGTGCGCGAGGGCTCGCCGGTGCTCATGCGCGAGCAGATCCTGCGCGACGCCGAAGGCGCGGTGCAGGAGTACACCTTCTCGCACTACCGCGCCGACCGCGTCTCTTTCCCGCTCGGCCGCGAGCCCGACGCCACCGGCGGCCTCGTGGTCGTCTGACCCTCCCTTCCCCCAAAAAAATGCCCGTGCCCCACGGGCACCGGCATTCTGCGTTTCCCGTAGGACTCGC
>NZ_JARWRU010000552.1 GCF_029867845.1 Nocardia farcinica
TCCTGAAACCTCCGCTCGCTCGCGCCTGGCGGCTGCCGCCCGGCGAAACGCGCTGCGCGCGAGCTAGCTTCGGCGGCCGTTCGCCGCGACGGCCGCGAGGGTTGGACTGCGCTGTTCGCGGGTAGACGAATGGACGGCGAACCTCGGCGTTACCGCGTCCATCGGCGTCCAGGATCTGGAATAGTCTGCAGGGGAAACGGCCACTCGGCAGTGACGTGACGTACTGTCGCTGTCGCTATTCATACGACTAACCCGTCAGGGAGAGGGAAGAACTGTGCGCACGACTGGCAGCCGCCTATTCACCAGTGAGTCCGTGACCGAGGGTCATCCGGACAAGATCTGTGACGCGATCAGCGATTCCATCCTCGACGCGTTGCTCGCCGAGGACCCGCGCAGCCGGGTCGCGGTCGAAACCCTCGTGACCACCGGCCAGGTGCACGTGGCCGGTGAGGTCACCACCTCCGCCTACGCCGACATCCCGCGCATCGTGCGCGAGAAGGTGCTCGACATCGGCTACGACTCCTCGGCCAAGGGCTTCGACGGCAACTCCTGCGGCGTCAACATCGCGATCGGCGCACAGTCCCCCGACATCGCGCAGGGCGTGGACACCTCGCACGAGGCCCGCGTCGGCGGCACCGACGACGAGATCGCCAAGCAGGGCGCCGGCGACCAGGGCCTGATGTTCGGCTACGCCACCCGCGACACCCCGGAGCTGATGCCGCTGCCGATCGCGCTGGCGCACCGCCTGTCGCGCAAGCTCACCGAGGTCCGCAAGACCGGTGTGCTGCCCTACCTGCGTCCCGACGGCAAGACCCAGGTGACCATCGAGTACGACGGCGCCCGCCCGGTCCGGCTGGACACCGTGGTCATCTCCACCCAGCACGCCGCCGACATCGACCTGGACAACCTGCTCACCCCGGACATCAGGGAAAAGGTCGTCGACGCGGTGCTGGCCGATCTGGCCCTGCCCGATCTGGACACCTCCGACATCCGGCTGCTGGTCAACCCGACCGGCAAGTTCGTGCTCGGCGGCCCGATGGGTGATGCGGGCCTGACCGGCCGCAAGATCATCGTCGACACCTACGGCGGCATGGCCCGCCACGGCGGCGGCGCCTTCTCCGGCAAGGACCCGTCGAAGGTGGACCGCTCGGCCGCCTACGCCATGCGCTGGGTCGCCAAGAACGTGGTCGCCGCCGACCTGGCCGAGCGCGTCGAGGTGCAGGTCGCCTACGCCATCGGCAAGGCCGCCCCGGTCGGTCTGTTCGTGGAGACCTTCGGCACCGAGAAGGTCGACCCGGCCCGCATCGCGACCGCCATCACCGAGGTCTTCGACCTGCGTCCGGGCGCGATCATCCGCGATCTGGACCTGCTGCGCCCGATCTACGCGCCGACCGCCGCCTACGGTCACTTCGGCCGCACCGATGTCGATCTGCCCTGGGAGCACACCGACCGTGCCGACAAGCTGCGCGCGGCTGTCGGTCTCTAGAACGCCCGGGTCAGCGTGAGCCGACCCGCCGCAGGCGAACCCGTTGCCCCCGCGGACACGCAGTCCGCGGGGGCGGCTGCGTCCACGGGCCGCCGCCAGCGCAAGCCGCCGTCCGCACCCGCCGCGCGCCTGCCCGTGGCCAGGGTGCTGCCGCTGCTCACCCCCGCCCACCTGGACCGCGACTTCGACTATCTCGTTCCCGCCGAGTTCGACGAACTCGCCCGCCCCGGCGTGCGGGTGCGCGTCCGCTTCGCCGGTCGCCTCGTCGACGGCTATCTGCTGGAGCGGCTCGAACGCAGCGAGCACACCGGGAAACTGATCGCCCTCGAACGCGTCGTCTCCGGCGAGCAGGTGCTCACCCCCGAAATCCTGCGCCTGGCAACGATTGTCGCCGCCCGGTACGCGGGCACCCGCGCCGATGTGCTGCGGCTCGCCGTCCCGCCCCGGCACGGACGCACCGAGAACGGTTCCGCCAAGGCAGGAGCCGCGTCGTCGACGACGGAAGAGGCCGAGGGCGAATCGAATTCGGTTTCGGATCCGCCGTCCGCCGCCGGGGCGCCCGGCGTTCCGCACGCTGCCGACAGGGCGGGCGCGGACGGCCAGGTGACCGCGCCCGCGACACCGGCGACAGTCGCGGAGCCCGGCCCGGCGCGCGCGGCTGCCGTGGACTCGACGCCGTGGTCGCGCTACCTGCACGGCCGCTCCTTCCTCGACGCACTGGCGGAGGGCAGGGGCGTGCGAGCGGCGTGGCAGGCGCTGCCGGGGGAGGACTGGCCGCGCAGGCTGGCGGAACTGGCGGCGACGGTGGTGGCCACCGGACGCGGCGCGATCGTCATGGTGCCGGATCAGCGCGATCTGGATCGTGTCCTCGCGGAGTGCCGGACGCTGGTGGGGGAGCGGGCGGTCGGGCTGGCCGCGGGGCTGGGACCCGCCGCGCGCTACCGCCGGTGGCTCGCTGTGCTGCGCGGGCAGGCGCGGCTGGTGGTCGGCACCCGCAGTGCGGTGTTCGCGCCGGTCGTCCGGCTCGGCCTGCTGGTGATCTGGGACGACGGGGACGACACCTACGCCGAGCCGCGCGCGCCGTACCCGCACGCTCGGGAGGTGGCGATGCTGCGCGCGCACCAGACCGGCGCCGCGTTCGTCGCGGCCGGCTTTTCGCGTACGGCCGAGATCCAGGCCGTCGTGGACAGCGGGTGGGCGCGTGACCTGGTCGCCGAGCGTGCGGTGCTGCGCACGGCCGCGCCGAGGATCAGCGCGCCGGGCGACAGCGATATCGCGCTCGAGCGCGACCCGATCGCCCGCGCGGTCCGCATTCCGGCCGCCGCCTTCTCCGCCGCGCGTGCCGCGCTGAAGGAGGGCGCCGCGGTGCTGGTCCAGGTGCCACGGCGTGGGTATGTGCCCGCGCTGGCCTGCGCCAAGTGCCGCACCCCGGCGCGGTGCAGGCGCTGCAACGGCCCGCTCGCCCTGCCCGAGGGCGGCCGTCCCGGTGTGGCGCACAGCCCGGCCTGCCGATGGTGCGGTATCGCCGAGGCCGCCTACTGCTGTCCGGTGTGCGCGGGACGCGCGCTGCGGGCGGTGGTCATCGGCGCGACACGCACCGCCGAAGAACTCGGCCGGGCTTTTCCCGGTGTTCCGATCCGCGGCTCCAGCGCGGGCGCGATGCTCGACAGCGTCGACCCGGGGCCGCAGGTGGTGGTGGCCACCGTCGGCGCCGAACCGACGGTGCGCGGCGGATACGGCGTCGCGTTGCTGCTCGACGGCTGGGCGCTGCTCGGCCGCGCCGACCTGCGCGCCGCCGAGGACGCGCTGCGTCGCTGGATGAACGCCGCCGCGCTGGTGCGGGCGCACGGACAGGTGCTGGTCATGGCCGAGCCCGCGCTGCCGACGGTGCAGGCGCTGGTGCGCTGGGACCCGGTCGGGCACGCCAGGTCCGAGGTGGACGCGCGCGCCGAGGTCGGCTTCCCGCCCGCCGTGCGTCTGGCCGCGATCGACGGGTCGGCCGAGGCGGTCGGGGAACTGCTCGCCGCGGCGGATCTGCCCCAGGGCGTCGAGGTGCTCGGACCGGTGCCGCTGCCGCCTGGCGCGCGCACCCCCTTCTCGGTCGATAGCGAGGCCGAGGTCGAGCGCGTGCTGTTGCGCATCGACCGCAGGGGCGGCGCCGCTCTGGCCGCGGCGCTGGTGGCGGCACAGGCGGTGCGCAGCACCCACCGATCGGACGCGCCGCTGCGGGTGCAGATCGACCCCGTCGACATCGGCTGACCGAGCCGCTCGAAGTCGACCCCCGCTTTCCGCCGCGCCGATCGGCGCGGTGTTTCCATCCGGCTGCGACGTGGAACACATATGTCGAACCCTTGTTTCGGATGCATTGTCGATATATCGTCGACAACGTAAGCAACAACAAGCCCGAGGAGGCTGAACACATGGAGCACGAGAACCTCCACCCCCACCATCACCCCCGCGGCTCCCGGCGAGGCGGCCCGCGCGAGTTCGATCGCCGCGCTCATCGGCGCGGTCCCCGGCACGGCTTCGGTCCCGAGTTCGGGCCCGGTCCCGGCTTCGGCCCCGGTTTCGGTCCGCACTTCGGACGCGGCCGCGGTCGCGGCGGACGCGGCAGGCGCGGTGACGTCCGCGCGGCCGTCCTGCTGCTGCTCACCGAGCGGCCCATGCACGGCTACGAGCTCATCCAGCAGATCCGCGAGCGCAGTGACGACATCTGGCGTCCCAGCCCCGGCTCGATCTACCCCGCGCTGTCCCAGCTCGAGGATGAGGGCCTGGTCATCATCGAGAAGGTCGCCGGGCGCAAGACCGCCCAGCTGACCGAGGAGGGCACCGCCTACGTCGCCGAGCACAAGGACGAACTGGGTGACCCGTGGTCCGACGTGAAGAACGACGTGGGCGCCCAGGCCATCGACCTGCGCGCGCTCGTCGGCCAGCTCATGGGCGCGGTCGCCCAGGTCGCCGCGGTCGGCACCCCGCAACAGGCGGCCAAGGCCGCCGAAGTGCTCAACGAGGCGCGAAAGTCGCTCTACCGCATCCTGGCCGAGGACGACAAGACCGACTCGTGAGACGTTCCCGATACCTCTTCGATATGCGGCATGCAATGCCGTAGGGGGATCATTGGGGTATGTACCAACTGGTCCGTGGTCCGGGCCGGGGAGTGTCACAAGCAGTGCGCGCCACGGCAGTCGGAATCCTCACAGCCGTGGCGGTCACCATCGCCACGGCTGTCGCATCGGGTGCCCCTGTCGAGGTTCCGGTCGTGCCGGGACCGAGTCAATCCGACCATCTCGCCGCCGCCGTATACCAACGGCAGCACCACCAGCTCGTAGCGCCTTCGGGCACAAACGATTTCGGTTGCCGTCCCGACGCGGCGCATCCCCGGCCGGTGGTGCTCGCGCACGGCACCGACTCCACGGCCTACTCCGACTGGTCGGCGATCGGGCCGAGCCTGGTCGAGGCCGGATTCTGCGTCTTCGCACCGAATTACGGCGGCGCACCGGGCGCCGACACCTTCGGTACCGGGGATCTGCTGGCCAGCGCCGCGCAGTTCGGCGACTTCGTCGACCGCGTGCTGGCCGAGACCGGCGCCGAGCAGGTCGATCTGGTCGGCTTCTCCCAGGGCGCCACCGTGACCCGTTACTACGTCAACAAGCTCGGCGGCGCCGAGAAGGTGGGCCGCTGGGTCGGTCTGGCCTCGCCCACCTACGGCGGGGTGATGTACGGGCTGGCGCCCATCGCCCAGGCGGTGCCCGGCGCACTCGAGGCCTTCGCGCTGGTCACCTCGCTGGCCGCGGTGCAGCAGGCGCAGGGCTCGCCGACCATGCTCGCGGTCAACGAGGGCGGCGACACGGTGCCCGGCGTGGAGTACACGACCATCGGCAGCCGCGTCGACGAGATGATCCAGCCGTTCGAGAACATCGCGCTGCGGGGCCAGGGCGCCCGCAATCTCGTCCTGCAGGACCTGTGCCCGCCGAACCTCACCGGCCACTTCCACATGGTCTACGACCCGTACGTGCGCGATCTGCTGCTCACCGTGCTCGACCCCGGGCACGCGCCGGAGCCGGTGTGCGTGCCGGTGGCCCTCGGCACCGGCATTCCCGAGGTCGTCATCGCAGGCAACAGCTGAAGCCGGTCTCGCACGGGTGGGCGGGGCGGTCTGCGCCGGTCACTAGAATGGGGCGACCGTATCCGTCGTTCTGCCGGGAGCCATCGTGACCATCCAGCCCGTTCGCCTGTTCGGCGATCCCATCCTGCGCGCGCGTGCGTCGGAGGTCACCGAGTTCGACCGGGAGTTGCGCCGGCTCGTCACCGACCTCGTCGACACCACGCACGACGACGGCGGTGTGGGCATGGCCGCCCCGCAGATCGGTGTCGGCCTGCGCGTGTTCGTCTACGACACCGGTGACGCCTCGGGGCATCTGGTCAATCCGACCTATACCGTGGTCGGCGACGAGGAACAGGTCGGTCCCGAGGGCTGCCTGTCGATCCCCGGGCTGCGCTACGACACCCGTCGTGCGCTGCGGGTCCGGGTGTCGGGTGTCGACTACAACGGCGAGCCCGTCGCCTTCGACGCCGAGAAGCTGCTGGCGCGCTGCGTCCAGCACGAAACCGACCATCTCGACGGGGTGCTGTTCATCGACCGGCTCGACCCCGCCGCCCGAAAGGAAGCGATGCGCGCGATCCGCGAATCCGATTGGTTCGAGGCAGGAATCACCGTGCGCGAGAGCAGCGGCGCCGGACAGGCGGCCGGACCGTTCGGGCGGGCCAACTGATGCGGCTGGTCTTCGCGGGCACTCCCGAGCCCGCCGTCCCCTCGCTGCGCAGGCTCATCGCCTCCACACGGCACGAGGTGGTCGCCGTGGTGACCCGTCCCGACGCCGTCGCGGGCCGCGGCCGCAAGGTGACCCGCTCGCCGATCGGCGCGCTCGCCGACGAGCACGGCATCCCGGTGCTCACCCCCGCCAAGCCGTCGGATCCACAATTCCTGGCCACGCTCACCGACTTGGCCCCCGACTGCTGCCCGGTGGTCGCCTACGGCGCGTTGCTGCCCCAGCGGGCGCTGGACATCCCGCGCCACGGCTGGGTCAACCTGCACTTCTCGCTGCTGCCCGCATGGCGCGGGGCGGCGCCGGTGCAGGC
>NZ_JARWRU010000553.1 GCF_029867845.1 Nocardia farcinica
ATGGGGGCGCCGCCGCGCCCGCGCGGGGGGGGGGGCGGATTTTCTCCCCGTGGGGGGGGGGTGGGGGGGGGGGGCGGGGGGGTTTGCGCCGCCGCAGGCGCTCTTGATCCTGTATGGCGGAATTCGGCAGTTGAAGCACTCGTCAGATGCGGTCGATACGGTTGTGTCATGGCTGTGGACCTCGTTAGCTGGGCAGCGGAGACTGCTCGTGCGCACCTGACCGTGCTGCCGCGTCGCCTGCGGCATGTGGAAGGCGTAGCGGGTCGTGCGGCACTAGCGGGGCCGGTGGTGGATGACGCGGAGCTACTGGTGGCGGCCGGGTGGCTGCATGACATCGGCTACTCCCCTGCTCTGGTGCGAACCGGATTTCATCCGATCGACGGTGCTGCCTTCCTCGAGTCGATCGGCGCGTCTGACCGGCTTTGCGCGCTGGTGGCGAACCATTCATGCGCTTGCATCGAGGCACGCAACCGCGAGCTGGCGATCGACTGGGAGGACGAACAGACTCCGTTGAGAGATGCGCTGTGGTGGGCGGATATGACAACCACAGCGGACGGGGTGACTACCACCGTGGACGATCGGCTGGCCGACATCTATCGCCGGTACGGCGCCGAACATGTTGTGGCCCGGTCTATCCGCGAGGCCGAACCGATCATCCGCGCTGTGGCGCAACGCACCGACGAGCGGCTCCGCAATCAGGTGAAGTAGGTCCGGCCAGGGGCTTGAAGGCCGCGGTCGATCCTCTGACGCATCGACGGGTGGATGTGCAGATCGCTCAGTTCGTCGGGGGCGACCCATTGAACCGCCTTCGACTCCGAGCTCGTCCGCGGTGTTCCGCCGATCGGCTCGGCTGCGAAGCAGATGGAGAACTCCTGTCGGACTTCGCCATCGGTGTAGGCGATGACGTGGCCGGGGTCGGAGAAGATGCCGAGCACTTCGGTGGGGCGTACGTTGATGCCGGTTTCTTCGGCAACTTCGCGGACGACGGCTTCGGCGACCGTTTCGCCTACCTCCATGCCGCCGCCCGGCAGTGAGAACAGGTCGTTGTCGGTGCGGTGGATCATCAGGATTCGACCGGCCTCGTCCTGAACGAAGGCACTGACAGCGACCTTGAGGCTGTTCGCGGGCGGTGCGGCGGGATCGTTGAGGTAGTCGGTCCTCATGCTGCGCCTCCCTCGACCACAGACTTCGGCACCGCCTGCGACCAGACCTGCTCGAAGCTGGTCAGGTAGGTGTCGAACAAGTCTCCGCCCGCCAACCGACGCAGGTGCATGGCGGGGGCATAGGCGCCGGGCTGGCCGTAGACGTGCATGTTCACGATCATCTCGTCGTCGAACCGGAACACCGAGTTGTACAGGGTCGTGTCGTGGTAGCGCAGCTCCACGCCGTCGATGCTGGCCAGCGGTTCGACCAGCGCCAGGGCGTTCCTGATCCGCGCCGAAACGGTGCCCTCGGCCAGGCGCTCTTCGCTGCTGCGCTTGGCAACCTCGGCCGCGGCCGGGTTCCCGAACAGAAACCGGATCGAGGTTCCGGCAGCCGCCTTCTGACGGATCAGCTTGGCGAATGACGGGTCTTCGGCGAGGAAAAGGCCGGCCAAAACCAAGACCTCGATCCGGTCATGAGCGTTGGACAGCAAGCGGAGCCACAAGTCACTCGGCACCGAATGCCTGTGCGGGTAGACCTTCACGACTTCCGATTCGGCAATCGCCTCACGCCGCTCCGGAGCTACGGCGTCGGGCCACAGGTAGCGCTCGGTCTCCTTCACCAGGGCGGCGACCGCGTGCCGGTGGCGCGGGTACGGGACACGTCCCTTCGTGATCCAGCGCTCGACGGTCTTCTGATCGACGCCGGTCACTTCGGCAACGTGACTGAGGTCGAGTCCGTTTCTCAGCAACGCTTCGCGCAGACGCTCGTTCGCCATCTCATCTCCGATCCCGGCGACCACTAGGGACGTCTTCAGAGTACGCAGGACGTCCCAAGAAGTCCATCTATGTAGTCCTGGTGTCGTCGGAATTCCCGGAAAGTACTGGCCATCAAGTGATTCGGCCTACTTCAAGGAGTGAATGAGATGGCTCTCAAAGATGTGTGGTTCCGCCCGGACTTCCACGAGGCGTTCCCGAAGGGTCTGTTCCTGCTGGGTGAGATCGAGCCGGTGACCGAGTTCAGCCGGGACCGCAACGCGCCGAAGGTGCAGAAGCTGGACTTCGACTTCGACGGCAACGGCACGGGCAAGCGGTTGTGGAAGGGCACGGTCACCGATCCGTGCGCCTCGAACTCGAAGAACGCCGCCATCGACGTGACGTTCGTGGCCGATGTGCAGCCGGTGCCCGCGGCGCCGGAGATCGTGCCGGGCATGACCCCGATCGAGCTGGAGGGGTTGATGGTCAAGCCGAAGGTCACCGGCTCCGGTGAGTTCAAGTCGATCGGGTGGACGGTGCGGGCCACGGGCATCAAGGGCGACAACTCCGGCGCCAAGACCAACCCGGCCTCGAACAAGGCGGCCTGATCATGTCGTTCTTCAGCAACCATGTCTCCGGGTTCGACGGGATCGCGGTCGCCTACTCCCCGGAGCGGGACGGCGAAGTCCGTCGGGTTCCGGCCTCGGTGGTCATCGAGCTGGCTGGTACCAACGCCTGGCTGTATCTGAGCATCGAGGATGCTCGTTCGCTGCTGGCTCAGCTGCCGGGTGTGTTGGCCGAGCACGACACGGCCGTGGCTTCGGATAAGGCGGCCTGATCATGGGTGCGGCGGGCCAGGCGGCGGCGATGCGTTACGCGCGTTGGTCCGCCGCAGCCATCATCGTCGGCGTGGGTGCGGCAGCGTTCCGGCTGTCGTACTCCACCCTCAAAGACCTCGCGGTCCTCGCCCACATCCCCGCGCAGGATGCGTGGTTGTTCCCGCTGATCGTTGACGGCACGATCCTGCTCGCCACGTTCGGGGTGCTGGTGTGCCCCGGTCGGGAACGCCGGTTCTTCCTCGCGGTCCTGGTCATCGGGTCGGCGGTGTCGGTGGCGGGCAACAGCCTGCACGCGGTCGCCAACGGGCAACCGCTCCCGGCGTGGGCGTCGGCCATCGTCGCGGCGATCGCTCCGGTCTCGCTGCTGGCCGACACGCATGGCCTGGCGGTGCTGTTCCGCGTCGCGCATCGGCCCACGGTCCCGGAGCCGAAACCCGAAACCGTCGCGGCCGTCGAGCCCGAACCCGAGTCCGAGCCTATGTCGGTGTCGGTGTCGGTGCCGGAAGTGCCGGCCGAATTGCCCGAGCCGGAACCGGTAGCGCCCGAGCCGGTGGCTGCACCGATTCCGGTTGCTGCCGATCCGGTTCCTTCTCCGGTGCGTGTGGCTGCGCCGGTCAAATCTGTTCGTTCTTCGCGACCCGTGCAGCAGCCGATGCTGCCGATCGCGGTTCCCGTAGGGGGTCACTGATGTTCTCGTTCTCTTCTCTCCTCACGGCCGTCGCTGTCCCGCTGGCGATCTCGGCTGCGGTCCCGGCCACAGCGGTCGCCGACACCAACCCGGATGACTGCGTCATGTTCTGCGAGCAGCCCACCGAACAGCAGCCCGGCCCGGATGGGTGCGTGCTGTTGTGCCAGCCGCCCGCGGTCCTCGAGGGGCGCGCCGATGAGTGCGTGATGCTGTGCGACCAGCCCGAGACCCCGTTTCCCTCGGTCTCCCTGACCGCCACCGGACTCGGGGAGGACTGATGTCGAACCTCGTCAGCCTGTTCACCGCCGGTTCGGCTGTCGCGGCGGTCGGTGGCATGGCCTGGATGCGCTGGGCCAGCGACACCCCTTCCCGGCCGGTCACAGCCGAAGATATCGCCGATGCCGCCCCGGCCGGATTGCGCACCGCGGTCTACGTCCTGGCCGATCCCGGACAGACGAACCTGATGTTCTCTGCGCTCGGCTTGGGCTCCCTCGACGGCGGGTTCCCGCACGTGGACAGCTACGACTACACCGAGCACGGCCTCTACGTCGACATCCTCATGTTGGGTGGCCAGTCCTTCACCGACTGGTCCAACGACGAAACCCTTGCCCAGTTCGCCACCTACTTCTCTGTTCCCGAGGTCACCGCCTCCTCGCCCGTACCGTCCTGGGTGCGTTTGCACGTGCGCACCCACGACACCCTCGCTGTCCCGGCGCCGTCCCCGTTCGGTGACCGGCATCGGGTCGACCTCGAGGCGGTCCCGGTCGGCGTCACCGAATCCCACGACCTGTGGCGGCTGCGAGTCCTCTACGGCCACATCCTGCTCGCCGGTGCCACCGGTTCCGGGAAGGGCTCGGTGATCTGGTCCATCCTCGGCGGCCTGGGTCCGGCGATCCGGGCCGGGCTGGTGGATGTGTGGATGGCCGACCCGAAAGGCGGGGTCGAGTTCGGGCGCGGGGAGGGCCGGTTGTTCGTCCGGTTCGCCACCGACGCCGAAACCATCGTCGCCATGCTCAAAGAAGCCGTGGAGGTGCTGCGGGAGCGGTTGGCGTTCATGCGCGCCAACGGGATTCGCAAGCACGTCCCCACCCCGGAGGCGCCGCTGATCCTCGTGATCATCGATGAGGCTGCGGCCTTGTCCTCGTATGCGGATCGCGACACTCAGCAGGAGTTCCGGCGCCTGACCGGCCTTCTGTTGTC
The DNA here is from genome assembly GCF_029867845.1 of Nocardia farcinica. GTDB lineage: Bacteria > Actinomycetota > Actinomycetes > Mycobacteriales > Mycobacteriaceae > Nocardia > Nocardia farcinica_A. The sequence continues at coordinate 4,626 of NZ_JARWRU010000553.1, forward strand.
GCAGGGTCGTGCGGCCGGGGTCTCGGTGATCGCCGCGTTGCAGGACCCGTCCAAGGAGACGATGCCGAACCGGCAGCTGTTCCCCATCCGCATCGGCCTCCGGTTGGATGAGCCGACGCAGGTGGCGATGGTCCACGGCCAAGGCGCCCGCGACCGGGGTGCCCGCTGCGACCGCATCAGCGAGGCGACTCCGGGTGTCGGCTACGTGGGTGAGGACGGCACGACCGAGTTCGTGCGGGTGCGCGCGTTCTGGGTGTCCGACGATGCCGCCGACGCGATCGTGGACGCCTACTCCCCGGCCCCGCAGATCAGCGGCCCGGTCGAGGACTACTCGGATTTCGACCCCGACGACCTCGGCGACGGCGACACCGGCACCTCGCCCGCCGCGGCCTGACCTGAGCCCGGCATCCCATCTCGCCTACTCCCGGAAGGGCTTTCCTCTGATGAGCAACCGCTACGACTCCAACGTGATCGACCTGGCAGCCCGTCGCCGCTGCCAGCTCGAAGCCCGCGGCCTGGACCCGATCACGGTCGCGGTCCACGTCCTGGCCGAGACCGGCACTCCGATGGCATTGCCTGCCAGCGACGGCTACGACGACGGTGACGGCGGGTGGGCGGCATGACAGTGCGCAAACCCGTTTCCGCGCAGCCTGATTCGGCCGAGAAGGTTCCGGAGAAGAAGGGTCGCCGGACGAAGCGGGTCGACCTGCACGCCCTGTCGCCGAACCAACTGGCCCTTTTCGATGAGGAAGACACCTAACGATGACCACCACCACAACGACCACCACCACGACCGGGCGTGACCCGCTCGACGTGATCGGCCTGGCCCTGCTCAACCTCGCCGGTGGCGTCCTCGTCGCTGTTGCGGTGGCGGCGTGGTGGGCGGTGCTGTTCCCGATGATCTCGCTCCCGCTCGCTCTTACCGTGGTCGCGGGTGTTCTGCTGCATCCGTTGGCCGGGGCCGGGGTGGCTGGTTGCTGGGTCGCGGGGATGGTGCTGTGGCGAGTGCGGAGCCCGCAGACCTTCGAGCGCTGGGTCACCGGCCGTGCCCGTGCCCGGTTCCTGGCCTGGTTCCGCTACCGCCGCCGCTGGGTGCGCCTGCTGACCGCCTGCCATCTCGTCGTTGTGGACGGCGACCGGGTGCGGGTGCCTCGACTCCAGGATGTGTGGATCGGTAAGGCCGATGACATCGTGCACGTGCGGATGGTGCCTGGCCACCGTCCCGACGACTACAGCGATCGCGCCGAGCAGCTGGCTCACGCGTTCGGTGCCGAAGAGTGCCGGGTCAAAGTGCTCGGTCCCGGCCTGGTCGAACTGAACTTCCGCTACCTCGATGCCCTCGCCGAACCGGTGAACCTCCCCCAGATCATCGACGGGGCCGACTGGACGAAGGACGCCGCATGAGCACCGAACCCACCGCGACCGAACCGGCACCCACCTCGGCCCGGCAAACCGCCGCCCAGCGTCGCGCCCTCCCGGATTTCACCGACGTCGCCCAGGCCACCGCCGAGAAGTTCGGCGTCTGCGTCCGCCCGATCACGATGCGCGCCTTCGACCCGAACACCGGCAAAGTCTCCTACGTCGGGTCACCCTGCAAATCCACGGTCGCCAGCGTGTGCAAGCCCTGCGCGGACAAAGCCCGCTGGCTGCGCATGACCCAATGCCGGGAAGGCTGGCACGCCGAAACCGAACCCGTGGACGAGACCCGCGAACCCTCGGACCTGCAAACCGAGCTGCTGGCCTATCGCGCCGATCTGGTGGCCGACTACCGCGCTGCACGCGAGGATGCCGACGACGAGTTGGCCGCCGAACTCGCCCGGCTGATCACCGAGACCGACGCCGAAATCCGTGAGTCCGGGTTCCGTGGCCCGCTCCCGCCACTCGATCCGACACCAAGGGCTCGTCGGGTGCGTTCCACCAAGCGCCGCCAGGACGTGCCCAACCTGCCCCGCAAGCGCATCGAACGGCGCACGGTCGGCCAGGTGATCGGCGGCTACCGGTCCTCGATGATGGTCACGCTCACCATGCCGTCCTACGGTCCGATCAACCGCGACGGCGCAGTGGACAGCGAGGGCAAGCCGTGCTCGGACGGGTCTCCGCGTGATCCGGAAACCTACGACTACGCCCGCGCTGCCCGCGACATCGTGCATTTCTCCAAGCTGGTGGACCGCTGGATTCAGAATCTCCGCCGCTGCGTCGGCTATGACGTGCAGTACTTCGCCACCGTGGAGCCGCAGAAACGCGGCGCCCCGCACCTGCACCTGCTACTGCGCGGCGCGATCTCCCGCGAAATCCTGCGCATGGTCACCGCGGCGACCTACCACCAGGTGTGGTGGCCGCACTTCGACCCCGAGCACGAGGTGTATTCCGGTGACCGGCTCCCGGTCTGGGATCACCGGCTCATGACCTTCGTGGACCCGGAGACCCGCCACCCGTTGACGGGCTGGGATGAGGCCCTGGACATCCTCGACAGCGTGGACGACCTCGAACCGGCGTACACGGTCCGGTTCGGCGAACGCATGGACCCCGGCCATATGCGCGGCTTCATACCCGGGGAGAAGGCCGACCGCGCGATCGGCTACGTGACCAAGTACCTCACCAAGTCGATCAGCGAAGTACTGGACACGACCTCGGCCCGCACGGCGGCCCACTACGACCGCCTGCACGCCGAGCTTCAACACACCCCGTGCTCGCCGCGCTGCCCGGTCTGGCTGCGCTACGGCATCGTGCCCAAGGGCGCCAGCGACAAAACGATCCCCGGCCGCTGCAAGGGTAAAGCGCACCGCCGTGACACCCTCGGCCTGCCCGGCCGCCGAGTCCTGGTCTCCCGCCGCTGGTCCGGCAAAACGCTGCCCGACCACAAGGCCGACCGTGCCGAGTTTGTTCGGCAACTGCTCGCCCAGGTGGGTATCAGCAAGCCGGATACCTCGCACTGGATCGTGCGCCCGGTCGAGCCTGGTGACCAGTCCGCCCCGCCTCGGGATCACCTGATCATGTCCGCCATCGCCCAACGCACGGCCTGGCGAGCGGAATACACACGTGCCCTACTGGCAGCGGGACCAACAGCAGCACAACGAAGTTCGGCAATCCCGATAGCAGCATAGAAAGGGGTGTTCCGATGGAGGCTGAAACCTACTTGCGGGCGAAGGACTGTGAGGCGTTGACCGGGATTCCGGAAGCGACCTGGAGGTGGTGGGCACACGTGGGCAAGGGACCGGCGAGCTTCAAACTCGGGCCGCGTCGTCGGGTGTGGCGCAAGTCGGTGGTTCTGGCCTGGATCGTCGAGCAGGAACAGCTGACCGGTACCGGTGAGGCCGCCTGATGGCTGTTCGGCGGAACCGGCGGGCAGGCGTCGAAGACCTCTGGACCAAGGAAGAACGCTGCCCCGATGGCACGGTGCATCGGGTGCCCTCCAAGCTGCATGGCAAGGGAAAGCGTTGGCGTGCAAGGTATGTCGACGGAACTGGCCGAGAGAACACGAAGCGGTTCGCTCGGAAGGTGGATGCGCAGTCGTGGCTTGACGCTCAGACGGCGGCAGTCGTGAGCGGGGTTCACGCGCCGCCGTCTGCTGGCCGTGTGACGGTCGATGTCATCGCTACCGCCTGGTTGGACAACCATCCGTCCTGGGAAGAATCGACGCGTTCCCGGTACCGGTCGGTGGTCGACGCCCACATTCGGCCTCGGTGGGGGAACGTCCGTGTCGCTGACCTTGCCCACGAGGAAATTCAGCAATGGGTGATCGAGCAGGTCTCGGGCGGTGCTGCTGGTGGCACCGTTCGGAAGAATCTGGGTGTGCTCTCGCAGATTTGCGACTATGCGGTGATCACGCGCCGCATCGCAGTGAACCCGTGTTCCACCGTGAATCGCCCGAAGCAACGACTTGCCAAGCGCCGGTACCTCTCCGGCATGGAGGTGGAGCGGTTGGCCGAACAGGCAGGCGGTAACTGGCTGACGGTCATGGTGTTGGCCTACTGCGGTCTGCGCTTCGCGGAGTTGGCGGGATTGCAGGTGTCGTCCGTGTCGTTGCAGCGCCGTCGCCTCCAGATCGAGCGCACGATTACCGAGGTTGACGGCGTGTTGGTGACGAAGGCCCCGAAGGATCATCAGCGGCGTAGTGTCCCGTTCCCGGCGTTTCTGGCAGAGCCTCTGGAACGGCATTTGGCGGGCCGTCGCCCCGACTCGGAGGTGTTCACGTCGAGCACGGGTGCGATTCTGCGGGTGCGGAACATGCGCCGCGCCTGGTGGGATGGGGCTGCCAAAGCCGCTGGTCTGGAGGGACTGACTCCGCACGAGATGCGGCACACCGCGGCGTCGCTGGCGGTCTCGCACGGTGCCTCGGTCCTGGCGTTGCAACGGATGCTCGGGCATGACAAGCCGAGTACGACGCTCGACTTCTACGCTGACCTCTTCGATGACGACTTGGATGAGGTCGCGTGCAAGCTCGACGCGGCCCGTACCGGCTTCGCTGCTGCGTACTCTCTGCGTACCGCGTCCGATCCGGCAACGGCTAGTCAGGGTAGGAAAACGGCCTGAACTGCATGTTTGTCTGTGCCCTCGGCAGGATTCGAACCTGCGACACCCGCTTTAGGAGAGCGGTGCTCTATCCCCTGAGCTACGAAGGCCGGTATGGACGAGCCAGAGTCTACCGGGTCCGGCCGCGCAGGGCCGAATTGTCCCGGGGGTGAGCCCGGCGGCGGGGTGGACCGCCGGGCTCGGAGCGCGCGTTCGGGGGTGGTGACGGCGCCCCGGTCCGGGAGGGCGAGCGGTCAGTCGAGGGTGATGACGTCGAGGTCGCCGTCGGCGTAGCGGGTGCGAAGGGCCTTCTTGTCGAACTTGCCGACGCTGGTCTTGGGGACCTCGTCGATGAAGGCCCAGCGCTCGGGCAACTGCCACTTGGCGAACTTGCCTGCGAGGAAGTCGCGGAGTTCGGCGGGGGTGGCGGTGGCGCCGTCGGCCAGGACGATGGCGCACAGGGGGCGCTCGTCCCACTTCTCGTCGGGGACGCCGATGACGGAGGCCTCGGCGACGGCGGGGTGGCCCATGACGGCGTTCTCCAGGTCGACCGAGGAGATCCACTCGCCGCCGGACTTGATGACGTCCTTGGAGCGGTCAACCAGGGTCAGGTAGCCGTTGGGGGTGATCTTGCCGACGTCGCCGGTGCGCAGCCAGCCGTCGTCGAACTTGTCGGGGTCGACCTGGGTGCCGTCGGGGGAGTAGTAGGAGCCGGTGATCCACGGGCCGCGGACCTGCAACTCGCCGAGGGACTTGCCGTCGTTGGGGACGACCTTGCCCTCGTCGTCGACCAGGCGGGCCTGGACGGCGGCGGGGAAGCGGCCCTGGGTGTAGCGGTACTCCCACTCCTCCTCGCCGGTGACGCCTGCCGGCGGGTTGGCGACGGAGCCGAGCGGGGAGGTCTCGGTCATGCCCCAGGCGTGCAGGACGCGCACGCCGTGCTTCTCCTGGAAGGCGCGCATGAGCGAGGGCGGGACGGCGGCGCCACCGACGACGGCGGTGCGCAGGTGCGAGATGTCCTGCGGCTCGGCCGACAGCGCGGCCAGCACGCCGCCCCAGATGGTGGGCACGGCGGCGGCGAAAGTGGGCTTCTGGTGGGCCATCATCTCCAGCAGCGGGCCGGGCTGCAGGAAGCGGTCGGGCATGAGCATGTCGGCGCCGGACATCAGCGCGGCGTAGGGCATGCCCCAGGCGTTGGCGTGGAAGAGCGGCACGATGCTGAGCACGGTGTCGGTGCCGCTGAGGCCCATGCTCATCGGGGTGAGCACCTGCATGGCGTGCAGCCAGTTGGAGCGGTGCGAGTAGACGACGCCCTTGGGGGCGCCGGTGGTGCCGGAGGTGTAGCACATGGCGGCGGCTTCGCGCTCGTCCACGACCGGGTAGTCGTAGGTGTCGGGCTGACCGGCGAGCAGTTCGGTGTAGGAGTGCACCGTGACGCCCTCGGGCGCGGTGAGCTCGGTCGCGTCGCCGTTGGCCACGATGACGTGGCTGACGGTCTTCAGCTCCGGCAGGATCTGGCCGAACAGCGGCAGCAGCGAGCCGTCGACGATGACGACCTTGTCCTCGGCGTGGTTGGCCACGTAGACCAGCTGCTCGGGGAACAGGCGGATGTTGAGCGCGTGCAGCACGGCGCCCATGGCGGGCACGCCGATGTAGGCGACCATGTGCTCGTTGTTGTTCCACATGAAGGTGCCGACGCGGTCGCCGCGGCCGACGCCGAGGCCGGTCAGCGCGTTGGCCAGCTGGGCGGCCTGGGCGCCGAGCTCGCGGTAGGTGATGGTGCGCACCCCGGTGCCGGTCCACGTGGAGACGGTGCTGTCGCCCTGGAAGGTCGACGCGTATCGCAGCAGCGTCGTGAGCGAGAGCGACTCGTCCTGCATGGTGCTCAACATGTGGCGGGAACTCCTAACTAGTCGGCGGCAGCTGCTCGCACTGTCCTGGGAGACGACCCGGGACGGCGATGAGCCACGTCACACCGGGATGCTACGCCCGACAAGGGTGTCCGAAGCCATACTTGCGCGGCTACCCCCGAACGGGGGTGACCCGCGTCGCGGCGGGGCAGGTAGAAAAGTCCCATGCCAGTGGACCGGATGCTGCCCACCCAGGAGGCGGGCGACCTGCTCGACCTGACCCGCGAGATCGCCGACAAGGTGCTCGAGCCGCGGGCGGCCGAATGCGAGAAGACCGAGACCTATCCCGAGGAGGTCTTCCCCGCCCTCGGCGCCGCCGGGCTGCTGAGCCTGCCGTACCCGGAGGAGTTCGGTGGCGGCGGCCAGCCGTACGAGGTGTACCTCCAGGTGCTGGAGGAGCTGGCCGCGCGCTGGGCGGCGGTCGCGGTGGCGGTGAGCGTGCACAGCCTGTCGTGCCATCCGCTGTTCGCCTTCGGCTCCGACGAGCAGAAGGACCGCTGGCTGGGCGAGATGCTGTCCGGCACGACCGTCGGCGCCTACAGCCTGTCCGAGCCGCACGCCGGTTCCGACGCGGCCGCGCTGCGCTGCCGGGCCACCGAGGTCGACGGCGGCTACCGGATCAACGGCTCGAAGGCGTGGATCACCCACGGCGGCCGGGCCGACTTCTACACCCTGTTCGCGCGCACCGGTGAGGGCTCGCGCGGGGTCTCCTGCTTCCTGGTGCCCAAGGACGCCGAGGGCCTGTCGTTCGGCAAGCCCGAGGAGAAGATGGGCCTGCGCGCGGTGCCGACCACCACCGCCGCCTACGACGACGTGTTCCTCCCCGACGAGCGGCTGATCGGCGCGGAAGGACAGGGCCTGACCATCGCGTTCAGCGCGCTGGACTCCGGCCGCCTCGGCATCGCCGCGGTCGCCACCGGCCTGGCCCAGCGTGCCCTGGACGACGCGGTGGCCTACGCCAAGGAGCGTCAGGCGTTCGGCAAGAACATCATCGACCACCAGGGCCTCGGCTTCCTGCTCGCCGATATGGCGGCGGCGGTGGACTCCGCGCGCGCCACCTACCTGGACGCCGCGCGCCGCCGCGACGCCGGGCTGCCGTACTCGCGGCAGGCGAGCGTGGCGAAGCTGGTGGCCACCGACGCGGCCATGAAGGTCACCACCGACGCGGTGCAGGTGTTCGGCGGCTACGGCTACACCCAGGACTTCCCGGTGGAGCGCTACATGCGCGAGGCGAAGGTCATGCAGATCTTCGAGGGCACGAACCAGATCCAGCGGCTCGTCATCGCCCGCCGGCTGGCCGGCGGGTGAGTGGCACTCGCGGGTGAGTGACGGCGGGGGCCGTCGGCCCCTGTGCCCGGCGGTGGTCCTGCGCCTAGGCTCGGGCCATGACAACGTCGTCCGTGCTGATCATCGGGGCCGGTTTCGCCGGCATGGGCCTGGCGCTGGAACTGCTGCGCCACGGGTTCGACGATTTCGTCGTCCTGGAGCGCGCCGCCGATCTGGGCGGGGTGTGGCGCGAGAACACCTATCCCGGCGCGGCCTGCGACATCCCCTCGCCGTTGTATTCGTATTCGTTCGAGCCGCGCTCGGACTGGCCGCGCCGGTTCTCCGAGCAGCGCGACATCCACGAATACATGCACGGGGTGGCCCGCAAATACCGGCTGGAGCGTTTCATCCGGTTCGGCACCGAGGTCACCGACGCCGAATTCGACGAGGCCACGGGCACCTGGACGGTCACCACCGCCGACGGGCAACGGCTGACCACGACCCTCCTCGTGCCCGCGGTCGGACAGCTGTCGCGGCCGGCGCTGCCGAACATTCCCGGCATCGACACCTTCGCCGGGCCGTCGTTCCATTCCGCCGAATGGGACCACTCGATCGACCTGACCGGGAAGCGGGTGGCGTGCATCGGCACCGGCGCCAGCGCCATCCAGTACATTCCGCGCATTCAGCCGCTGGCGCTGGAATTGACGCTGTTCCAGCGTTCGGCGGCGTGGGTGCTGCCCAAACCCGACGTGGAGTATTCGCCCCTGCATCACAGGCTGTTCCGCTACGTGCCGCCGGTGCGGCTGGCCGAGCGGTTCCTGATCTGGCTGATCTTCGAGGTCCTCGCCCTCGGCTTGACCGATCTGCCCGGGATGAAGGGGCCGGTGGTGGCGCTGGCGAACCGGCACCGCGAGACGCAGGTGCCCGACCCGCGACTGCGGGCCGCGCTGACCCCCGACTACGAGCCGGGCTGTAAGCGCGCGCTGTTCTCCAACGACTATTTCCCGGCGCTGGGGCAGGCCAATGTCACGGTGGAGACCACGGGCATCGCCGAGATCACCCCGACCGGGGTGCGCACCGTCGACGGCGTGCAGCATCCGGCGGATGTGATCGTCTACGGCACCGGATTCAAGGGGACCGAATTCCTGGCGCCGATGAACATCTACGGACTCGGCGGGGCGAAGCTGGCCGATGTGTGGGGCGAGCAGGGCGCCCGCGCCTATCTCGGCATGTCGGTGCCGCGTTTCCCGAATCTGTTCATGATGTACGGGCCGAACACCAATGTCGGCGCGGGCTCGATCGTCTACATGCTGGAATCGCAGGCGCGCTACATCCGGCAGGTGGTCGACCATCTCACCTCGCGGCCGGGGCGGCATCTGGCGGTGCGCGCGGACGTGGAGCAGAACTGGGACGACTGGTTGCAGCGGCGGTTGAAGAACACGCCGTGGAATTTCTGCTCGAGCTGGTATCGCAACGCGGCCGGGCGGATCACCAACAACTGGCCCGGCGTCACCGCCCTGTTCCGGTGGAAGACGCGACGGTTCGATCCGGCGGACTACGAGATCGGGCAGGCTCCGGTCCGATCGGCGCGCGGGTCCGATCGGGTAGGGGACGGGCAAGCCTGATCAGGGCGGGACTGAGCAGGGCGGGACTGAGCAGGGCGCACGTGACACCGCCCGGCACGTGGCACGTGCCGGGCGGTGGGCTCACCGACGATCATTCGACGACGATCATTCGACGACGATCAGCAGTTGCGCAGCTCCGGGCTCTGGTTGAGCAGCTGCGCGCGGGGGCTGATGAACGTGGAATAGGTGTCGCCGCCGACCGAGGCCAGCGGGAAGGCAGCCACGCGGTGGCAGTTCTGGAAGGCCAGCTTGACGCCGAAGTGGCGCTCGAGGCCGCCGCGGATGGCGTCGGAGGCCAGCGCGCGCAACAGCTCGCCGCGGGCCTGCTCGTCGGGCGGGGCGATCGAGTTGTCGGCGAATTCCGCCGTGCCCGTGCGCAACTCGCTCACGACCCGGCTGACCACCTCCCAGGCGTAGGGCAGTGAGTTCTTCACGCAGTCGACGAACTCGGCATCGTCGATCTCGCCGCGTTCGGCGCGTTCGAGCAGGGCGGCGGGCACATCGAGACTCATGACGCTCTCCTCCAGGAAGTCGGGTGCGGTGCCCGTCCGAGTCTAAACGAAAATTGTTGTCAACAAGACTGGATTCGCGCCAAAAGTGTTTTGCCGGGCCGACTTTCGCCTCCGTGTGCGGATGTGCTTGCATCTGTGTGGCCGCGCGGACGGGCGGAGAACGTCATGTGCCGGTAACCGCTGTGACATGCGCCTCAGGAGCTGCCCGAGTCGGAAGGTTGCGAAATGGTCACGACGGGGTAGAGTTCCCGTCACAACGGATGCCGAAACGTTACAGATTGTGACCATCGGACGATCTCCGACGACATGCTCGTCCGGGGTGAACAGCTGTGACGCAGCGGCGTTCGTTGGCAACTTTCGTAGGACGGACGCGAGGACGCACCAATGTCGCAGCACCGAGTAGGCCCCAGTTCCATCACCGTCGACAGCCTTCTCGACGCCGAAGGCCGGGGAGCCACCGCGCTCGCGACTCGCCCCACCCGTCACCGCGCCGCGCCCGCCCAGGGGGAGCGCATCCGCGCCGCCGCGGGCGCCGCTGTGGCCGGCGCCGCGCTGGTCGGCGT
>NZ_JARWRU010000554.1 GCF_029867845.1 Nocardia farcinica
CGCCCACACCGTCGGGGGCGTAGTCCTCGTCCCGGCGGGGAGCGACCAGCACGGCGTCGCCGCCCGCGGCGCGCGCGGCGTCGATGGCGGCCTGCGCCGACTCGTCGAGTTCGATGGGCACGACCATGCCCGGCAGCACGATCGGATCGGTCAGGAACAGGACCGGCAGGTCTCGGGGTGTGGGCACGGTTCGATCCCTCCAAGAGTTGAGCGATACCTACTCAACCCGCCGGTGTTTCGTATTGTTCCACCTGGTGAGTCGCGTTCACCGACAGCGAAGCGACGGGCGTCGCGCGGGCCATCGCCCGCCTGGCCGTGACGGCGGTGCGGGGCGCGTTGACACCCGATCGGGGCAGTGGGAATGTGAGGCCCCGGGTCGGACACAAGATCAGCTGAAGGGGGCCTCCGCAATGTCGACACTCGCGGCCGGCGTGTTCGTCGACTGGGAGGAATTGACCGGCCAGTCGAAATTGGTGGTCGAGCTCGTCAGCTTCCCGATCTTCAGCGCGCTGGCCGGTCTGCTCACGAACTGGACCGGCGTGCTGATGCTGTTCTGGCCGGTGGAGTTCCGCGGCGTGCGGATCGCGGGCCTGCATGTGCTCTATCCCTATCTGCCGCGCCGGGTGCAGGTGCTGCCGACCTTTTCCGGTGACGGCAGGCGGCTGGGTTTTCAAGGCTTCATTCCGGCGCGCGCGGAGAAGATGGCCAGCATCTGCGTGGACAAGGCGTTGCTTCGCATCGGCAGTCCGCGCGATTTCATCCATGAACTCGACCTCGACGGGGTCGCCGACCACATCGCCGAGACGGCGCGGGCGCGCACGCCGGAAATCGTCGACGAGGTGATGTACCGGGAGAACCCGGAGCTGTGGAAGGCGGTGCCGCGCGGGGTCAAGCAGATGCTCTACCAGCGCGTCGACGCCCAGCTGCCGAAATTGTGCCGCCGCGCCTTCGATTCGCTGGGCGACAACATCGATCAGCTGATCGACATCAAGAGTTTCGTCATCCGCTATCTGCGCGAGAACCCGGAGATCCTCAAGGATCTGACCACGACCATCGCCGAGCCGGAACTGAAGTTCATGGTGCGCATCGGCCTGCTCGGCGCGCCCTTCGGCCTGCTGCTGGCGCTGTATCTGCACGTGCACGGCAGCATCCCGGTGATCGGCTGGATTCCCGCCTGGGTGATCGTGTTGGCCGCCTCGGCCGCCATCGGTGTGATCGTCAATGTGATCGCGGTGAAGATGGTGTTCGAGCCGGGCGACCCGCAGCCGCGCTACAAGTACCTGTGGCGACAGGCGCTGCTGGCCAAGCGGCAGCCGCAGGCGGCGACCGACCTCGCGCACATCCTGGCCTACCAGGTGCTCACTCTGCCGAATCTGTCGGAGGAACTGCTGGAGGGTCCCAACGGGGACAAGACCCGCCAGCTGGTCGAGCGGCTGATCTCCGAGGAGATCCACCGACAGCTCGGCCCGACGCATTCGGTGGTGCGCGCGGCCTTCGGCGCCCGCCAGTTCGACAACCTGCCCGTCGGTGCGGCGGGCGCGGCGGTGGGGCTGGCGCCGAGCCTGTCCGAGGACGAGGTGTTCGCGCGCGAGCAGGCCGCCAAGATCGACGAGTTCGCCACCCGCAAGCTGCGAATGCTCTCGCCGGGCGAGTTCATGGAGATGTTCTACGCCTCGGTGGAGCAGGACGCCTGGTTGCTCTATCTGCACGGCGCGGTGCTCGGTCTCGGCGTCGGCGCGGTGCACCTGGTGCTCTTCGGCTGGTAGAAAACCAGCACGCGTGCTTGTCTTTGCCCTGGGTGCGCTGCCATGCTGGGCGGCAGCAAGCGCACCGACGGGGGTGCGCCCGACCGGCAAGGGGTAGTGATGGCTGATCTCGACGCACTGCTCGAGGATTTCGCCGCCGAGTGCGCCGACCTCGAGAAGCTGGTGGCGCCGTTGGCGGATGAGCAGTGGGCGCTGGCGACACCCGCCCCCGGGTGGAGCATCGCCCACCAGATCGGCCACCTGGCCTGGACCGACGAGATCGCCACCGTGGCCGCGACCGACCCGGCCGAGTTCACCCGGCAGGTCACCGAGGCGGGGGAGAAGGTGCTCACCCTCGTCGACGACGTGGCCGCCGAGGCCGCCGCGATGGCCCCGCCGGAGCTGCTGCGCCGCTGGCAGGCGGGTCGGGAGGGACTGCTCGACGCGCTGCGCGCCGTGCCTGCCGGGCAGAAGCTGCCCTGGTTCGGCCCGCCCATGAGCGCGGCCTCGATGGCCACCGCGCGACTGATGGAGACCTGGGCGCACGGCCAGGACGTGGCCGACGCGCTCGGCGTGCGCAGGGAACCGACGGCCCGGCTGCGCTCGGTGGCACACATCGGCGTGCGGACCCGCGACTTCGCGTACCTGGTGCGCGGCAAGACGCCGCCCGCCGAGGAGTTCCGGGTGGAACTCACCGCACCGGACGGCGGCGTGTGGACCTGGGGACCGGAGACGGCGTCGCAGCGCGTGAGCGGACCGGCCGCCGACTTCTGCCTGCTGGTGACCCAGCGGCGGCATCCCGACGATCTCGCGGTGCGCGCGGAGGGCGCCGAGGCCGCCGAATGGCTGACCATCGCGCAGGCCTTCGCCGGGCCGAGCGGGGAGGGGCGCAGCCCGGGGCAGTTCGCCTGAGGCCGGGTCCGCCAGGACATTCGCGCTCGGGAACAGTCGCCGACCCGCCGTGAGCGGGGTGAAGAACCGACGACGACCCGGCGCACGGTCGGGGATCGGCGGCACGGGTCGCGGGAGCAGGCGAGCTCCGAACTCGGGTGCGCCGTGTGGTGTCGACGGGCCGGACGCCATTGGCCGGGAGTCTCGTTGGCAGTCGGGTACGGCGCTCGCCTGCTTTCCCTGGAGTACCCATCGCCACGCGCCGGAAACCCTGGCGGTCATTCCTCGAAACCCGCGCGCAACCGGGGCGTGTGATGCTGACCGCACCGGAATTCGTCCTCCGGTCGCTGTCGTACCCTGGTCGTGCGTCCGGCTTTCGACGTTGCGAGCAGGACTCCCGGGACGCCGAGGAGAGGAACGCATCGTGACCGAACAACGCACCGAAACCGTGTACATCGGCAAGACCCCTGGACACCCGTCCGTCGGCTACGCGGCCCTCAGGTACAGCGCGGTCGTCGCCGCGAGCGCGGCCAGCCTCGGCCTGACCG